>SDZE01000068.1 GCA_004173095.1 Bradyrhizobiaceae bacterium | reverse complement strand
GCCGCATAGATCGCCGGCTCGGCTTCTTCCGACAGCTTGATGGTCTTGGCGTAGCAGCCGCCTTCGAAATTGAAGATGCCGTCCTTGCCCCAGCCATGTTCGTCATCGCCGATCAGCGTGCGCTTCGGATCGGCGGAGAGCGTGGTCTTGCCGGTGCCCGACAGGCCGAAGAAGATCGCGCTGTCGCCGTCGGGGCCGACATTGGCCGAGCAATGCATCGGCATCACGCCCTTGGCAGGCAGATAGTAGTTCAGCGTGGTGAACACGCTCTTCTTCATCTCGCCGGCATAATAAGACCCGCCGATCAGGACGATCTTGCGGGCGAAATCGATGGCGACGACGTTTTCTGAGCGGCAGCCATGGCGTTTCGGATCGGCCTTGAAGCTCGGCAGATCGATGATGGTAAGTTCAGGCACGAAGTCCGCGAGCGCCGATGCTTCCGGACGGATCAGCAGCGTGCGGATGAACAGCGAGTGCCAGGCGAGTTCGGTGAACACGCGGGTCTTGATCTGGAAGCTCGGATCGGCGCCGCCATAGAGGTCCTGCGCAAACAGCGTCATGCCTTCGGCGTGCTTCTTGAAATCCGTGTAAAGCGCTTCGAACTGCTCGGGTGTGATCGCCTGATTGCCGGCCCACCACATGTTCTCGGTGGAGGCATCCTTGACGGTGAACTTGTCCTTCGGGCTGCGGCCGGTGAAGTCGCCGGTGTCCGCGCACAACGCGCCATCGGCAGACAATTCGGCTTCGCCGGTGCGCAACGCATGCTCGTAGAGCTGCGGCGCGCCGAGGTTCCAGTTCACGGCTTTCAGATTCGTCAAACCGAATTTATCAGCGCCATAGGCACCGTTGCGTACGCCCGTCTCTTGCACGGATAGTCCTCCTTAGAGTCCGCTATTCGACATGTGCGGTTGCCTCCAACCCCACATCGCAGCGGTAGCCGTCACTATAACCGCAGCGGCTTTGATCCGGCGACTGAATAGTGACGAAGATGTGAAAAGCCAAGCGGTCTTGGCTGAGCTTGGTTTATTCCAAGCATGCCAATTGATGCAGCTCAACCGCCCGAACTGCGGGCCTGCTCTGCCAGCTCCCGCAGCACTTTGCGCAAATCCATTGGCGTGACGATCCGCCGCGGAAATTCCAGTCGCAAGACCTTCGCCGTTCCATCCTGCAAATCGAGTCCATCGGGATCGCAGCCCGTGCATCGCCAATCGCCCACTTCTGCGCCAAGCAGTTTTGTTGCGTACAGATTGAGCGCGTCGCCGTGATCGGCATTCATGTGATCGACGGCATCGGCTTCCGCGCCCAATAGGCTTTCGGCGCCTTTGAGATCAGTCAGATACCGCTCGGGTGCGAGATCGATGATCCGCCCGAACCCGGCGACGAGATGCAGCGATGACGGCCGGACTCGAAAGAACGAAAAATCCTTAAAGTCCACAAAGGCTTCCGCAGCCGGATGGACGCTGAGATAGCGTCGGCGGAGCAATTCGTGCTCAGTCTCGCCGGCTTCTTCGGCGATGCCGCCCAGCATGATCCTGGCGCCTTCGAGGGGATCTCCCGGGCCCCGCTCGTCCAGCATCAACGAAACCCGCGGGTCGCCCAGAATGTTTTTGGTGTGCAGCGCCAGTCGCGAGATCAAGAGAATCGGCGAGCCGTCGGGATGGCTGGCTACGTTCACCAGGGAGCAATAAGGAGCTCGGCTATCGACAGCGAGGGTGGCCAACGCCCCTTGCCTGCTGCGGCGCAACAGCGACCGCGTGACGCGTGTGGGATCGAAATCTCCGCTCGCCTCCATATTAAATCCCCATAATCATTGCCAAAAGTGCCTTCTCCCGCGGTCGCATGCGGCGTATATACATATGGAACCCGCGCCCAATTGAGGCGTTTATGGAACTTGGCCACACTTCAGCCCAGCTTGCATTGCTGGTTGACTGTGTTCTTAAGGCCACCTCGTACGGCGGAATATCCATTCTCCCCGCCGTACAGACCATCCGCTTCGGAAAGCAGGCTCATGCCCACAATCGCCTTGGTCGATGACGACCGCAACATTCTCACATCCGTATCGATCGCGCTGGAAGCCGAAGGCTACCGCATCATGACCTATACGGATGGTGCGTCTGCGCTGGACGGTTTTCGCACCAGCCAGCCTGACCTCGCGATCCTGGATATCAAGATGCCACGGATGGACGGCATGGAGACACTGCGCCGCCTGCGCCAGAAGTCGGACTTGCCCGTGATCTTCCTGACTTCGAAGGACGAGGAGATCGACGAGTTGTTCGGGCTCAAGATGGGTGCCGACGATTTCATCCGTAAACCGTTCTCGCAGCGCTTGCTGGTGGAACGCGTCAAAGCCGTGCTGCGCCGATCGGCGCCGAAGGATCCGACGGCAGCGCCGAAGGAAACCGATGCCAAGGCGCTTGACCGTGGCCTGCTGCGGATGGATCCGGAGCGTCACACCTGCACCTGGAAGAACGAACCGGTGACCCTCACCGTCACCGAATTTCTGATCCTTCAGGCGCTCGCCACCCGCCCCGGCGTGGTCAAGAGCCGCAATGCGTTGATGGACGCGGCCTACGACGATCAGGTTTACGTGGACGACCGCACCATCGACAGTCACATCAAGCGCTTGCGCAAGAAGTTCAAAGTGGTCGATGACGACTTCGAAATGATCGAGACGCTGTATGGCGTTGGCTATCGCTTCAAGGAATCCTGACCTCGCGCGGGTCTCAAGGCCCGCTTCGGGCCTGACGTGATGGCCTCCGCTGCGCTAGACTGTGCAGGGGGGCCAATCACGATCAATCGACAACAAGCGGGCAGTGTAGGCATTGCTGGATCGAACGCCTGATGGACGACGGGATGCTGGCGGCGCGTCGCAAGCATCCGACTCCTCCGACGAGACACGCTCCGGCGGTTGGCGCCGCCCGCTTGGCTGGCTGCGCGGGCTGCGGCAATTCTTTGTTACGCTGACCTTTTCCAGCCTGACGCGCCGCATCGTTTCGCTCAACCTCGCCGGCCTTTGTGCCCTCGTCGCCGGCGTGCTCTACCTCTCGCAGTTCCGCGCCGGCCTGATCGACGCCCGCGCGCAGAGCCTTTTGACCCAGGCGGAAATCATTGCCGGTGCCATTGCGGCCTCGGCGACAGTCGAGACCAACACGATCACCATCGATCCCGATCGGCTGCTCGATCTCAAGCCCGGCGAAAGCTATGGCGCCCCCGACGAATTCAACAATCTCGATTTCCCGATCAATCCAGAGCGCGTTGCGCCGGTGCTGCGCCGGCTGATCTCACCGACCAAGACGCGCGCCCGCATTTACGACCGCGACGGCGTGCTGCTGCTCGACAGCCGCAGCCTGTATGGCCGCGGCGACGTGCTGCGATTCGAACTGCCGCCACCGACCACCGAAAAACCGGGCATCGTCGAACGCGCCACGATCGCCGTCCGCACCTGGCTCAATCGCGGCGACCTGCCGCTGTATCGCGAACTCGGCCCCGAAAACGGCAACGGCTATCAGGAAGTCCAGCAGTCGCTCGACGGCATGAAGTCGAGCATGGTGCGCATCAACGAACGCGGCGAGGTGATCGTCTCGGTCGCCGTGCCGGTACAGCGATTCCGCGCCGTGCATGGCGCCCTGATGCTATCGACGCAGGGTGACGACATCGACCAGATGGTCACCGCAGAGCGCCTCGCGATCCTGAAAGTGTTCGCCGTGGCGATGGTGGTCATGATCGTGCTGTCGCTGCTGTTGGCCTCGACCATCGCCGGGCCGGTGCGCCGTCTCGCCGACAGCGCCGAGCGCGTTCGCCGCCGTATCCGCACACGCGTGGAAATCCCCGACTTCACCAATCGCCGCGACGAGATCGGCCATCTGTCCGGCGCGCTGCGCGACATGACGGGCGCCTTGTACAACCGCATGGAAGCGATCGAGATGTTCGCCGCCGACGTCTCGCACGAATTGAAGAACCCACTGACTTCGCTGCGCTCCGCCGTGGAAACCCTGCCGCTGGCGAAGACAGAGAACAGCCGCAGTCGCTTGCTCGAAGTCATTGAGCATGACGTGCGCCGGCTCGACCGCCTGATCTCCGATATTTCCGATGCCAGCCGTCTCGATGCCGAACTGCAGCGCAACGATGTCGCGCCGGTCAATCTGCGGACGCTGCTCGATACGCTCACCACCGTCGCCAACGAGACCAAGCTCGGCCACGATGTCGGGGTCGAAATCCGGTTCGAGGGACCGGCCACCGATACGTTTTCGGTTCCCGGCCATGACTCGCGGCTCGGTCAGGTGATCACTAATCTCGTCACCAATGCGCAATCGTTCTCGACGCCCGGCGGCAAGGTGCGCATCGTCTGTCGCCGATTGAAGGCGCGGATCGAGATCGTGGTGGATGACGACGGCCCCGGCATTGGGTCCGACGCGCTGGAACGCATCTTCGAACGCTTTTACACCGACCGGCCGCATCAGGGCTTCGGCCAGAATTCCGGTCTTGGCCTGTCGATCTCCAAACAGATCGTCGAGGCCCATGGCGGCACCATCTGGGCCGAGAACCGTGTCGGCGCCGCCAGCCCCGACGGCGAATTGCCCGTGCTCGGCGCCCGCTTCGTCGTGCGGTTGCCGGCCATATGAACGCAGCCCCCGCCAGCGTGCATGCCTCAGCCGTGCTGGTGGGCGACCGTGCGGTATTAATCCGGGGCCCGTCCGGCTCCGGCAAATCGCGTCTGGTGTTCGACCTGATCCTCGCAGCCCAGGCCGGACAGGTGCCGGAGGCGATGCTGGTCGCCGATGATCGCGCCTTCCTGGATGTCACCGATGAGGGGCGGCTGCGGGTCCGCCCGGCGCCGGAACTGGTCGGCTTGCTGGAAATCCGCGGTTTGGGTATCAGACGCCTCGACTGCGCCACCGCCGCCATCATCGGGCTGGTGGTCGATCTCGACGCTGCCGACGCCGCGCGGCTGCCCGACCCGGAAGCGCTACGGACACGGTTGCAAGGCGTTGAAATACCCCGAATCCCTGTCGGGCCCGGCTTTGCACCGCTGCCGCTGGTGGCGGCCTATCTGACGACAACCGAGGGCATCTCGTCGCTGCGACCTTAGCGCGATTGCCCGAAGGGAATTGGTAACCATATTAGTCTCACACTCGCCACCGGCCAGACCCGCCCGAGACCCGACAAAGGTCGCATTTTAAGGGTGTTTCGCGAAGAGTCCCCTTGCATAGGGGCTCTGGATGGTCAAAGTGGCGCTTTCGTGCGGCGCACCATAGGCGTCCACGAGGAGTTTCCAATGATTGGTCTGGTACTTGTGACCCATGGGCGCCTTGCTGACGAGTTCAAGGCAGCGCTCGAACATGTAATGGGTCCGCAACAACAAATCGAAGCCGTGACGATCGGTGCGGAAGATGACTCCGATCTGTGTCGCAGCGACATCATTGAAGCCGTCAACCGCGTCGATAGCGGTGACGGTGTCGCGATCCTGACAGACATGTTCGGCGGTACGCCATCCAACCTGGCCATCTCGTGCATGAGCAGGCCGAAGGTCGAGGTGCTGGCCGGTATCAATCTGCCGATGCTGGTCAAACTCGCCAAGGTCCGCGAAGAGCGTACGCTGCCCGACGCCATCGCCATGGCACAGGAAGCCGGCCGCAAATACGTCACCATCGCCAGCCGGGTGCTCGCCGGCAAATGAGCGAAGCTGTCTCCCGCGAACTGCCCATCATCAACAAGCGTGGCCTCCACGCCCGCGCCTCCGCGAAATTCGTGCAGCTGGTCGAGAAGTTCAAATCCGACGTTACCGTGACTCGCAATGGCGAGACGGTCGGCGGCACCTCGATCATGGGCCTGATGATGCTTGCCGCCGGCATCGGCACCAGCATCGTCGTCACCGCGAAAGGCCCCGACGCTGAGGAAGCGCTGGACGCGATCACGCAATTGCTGAGCGACAAGTTCGGCGAAGAGTAATCTCTCTCCGAGATCTTTTCCCTACGATTTCGTCCCTACGATTTCGCCGGCGGCACGAAATACACGTGCCAGCGCGACGAAACGCCCGCCTGCCCCTGGAAGAAACGCCGCGTCGAGATCACCACCCGCTCCGCGCTGGCGGCGTTCTCTTTCATCCAGTCTTCGCATGCCGCGAACCTCGTGTCGGTCGGATCGCAAATGCCGACAAAGCCGGCGCGCTTCGCTTCGTCCAGCGACAACAAGCCAGAGCCGATCTTTTCGTTAGGCACGAAAGGCAGCGGATGATCGACGCTGTAGAACGTCATCTGATCGGCGACATCGACATAGCCGATCACAGCAGCCCAGCGCGCATGCGCGCGGGTGTGCCACATCTCGGTCAGCTGGCGCGCCAGCTGCGAGTAGGAGACATGTTCGAAATTGCCTTGGTCATCGCGGGGCATGCTCGCGATCGCGATCTGCGGCGCCAGACCGAGCGTGGCCAGCGAGAGCATCAGCCACACCGCCGCGATCCGCGGCAGCGCCACCCGCGGCATGCGCAATGACGGGATCGCGATGAAGGCGAGCGGCACCAGGAAGAACAGCGAGATGCCCCAGTCGGTCTTGATGTAGATATCGAAAATCAGCGCGCCGATCGGTGGCCCGATGGCAACGATGGCCTGGATCAACCAGATATTCAGCGCCTGCTCGCGATTGACGGACGGATTGTCCTGGATCGACCATGGCCGCTTCACGAAGCCACGCGGATCGCGCGCCGCCATCGACCACCAGCGCGGCGCCCAGGCCAGCACGGCCCCCGCGATAGCCAGTGGCAGCAACAGCAGCGCGATATTGTGCCCGATATAGCCCCACACCAGTTGCAGGCTCTGCCAGTGCGACGAAATGACGTAAGTGCCGGTGGCATAGAGGAATGGCGCGTAATGGGCGCTACGCACCCAGTCGATATGCGGCAGCATTGCCGCGACCATGGTGGCGATGGCCATCCATGGCGCCGGCGAACGCAGAAACAGCATGCGTTGCGGATGGATCAACGCGGCGAGACCAACCGCACCGATCATCGTCGCAACGGCAGCGGGATCAGCTGCACCAGGTCGGCGTTGAACTTGAAACCCTTGAAATTGAAGATCGGATACAGCGCCACCATCACCAGCACGAAAAACGCCCTGCGGTGATCGACCACCCGCAGCGCGATCGCCCAGCAGGTGATCATGCCGATCCCCACAGTGGTCATAGCCAGCGCATAGGACGCCCAATCAGCGGTCGGAAAGACGCTGAACCATGCACCTGCAATCCAGCCCGACAGCGGCGGATGCTTGCCGTAACCGAGCAGGAACTTCTGACCCCAGGCGTAGGCTTCGGAGACATCGAAATGAACGTCCTGCGCCGCCTTGATCTGGGTGAGGATGGCGGTCCACAGCACCACATGGGCGATCGTGAAGCCCACTGCCAGGACCGGTGCCAATTGCGGATCGATCGCCCAGGCGACCACGCGAGCGGCTCCCCGGCGCGCTCTGGAGGCAAAGCTGCGGCGTTTGGCCGGGATAGCGATGGCGGGAGGGGGGCGACGGGTCACAGGCCTTTTCATGGACTCTGCCTAGCCTGTTTTGTCCCCGAGTAAAATCAGAATGCCTTGAGCCTCCCCTTGCACGACACGGCCTTGTGAAACCGCTGCCAAACCCCCATTTCGGTTGCCGCATCAGGGCCCGGATGCTATCCCGCGCGGATGACAACCTCCCCGATTTCGAACGTCCGCAACTTCTCCATCGTCGCCCATATCGACCACGGCAAATCGACGCTGGCCGACCGCCTGATCCAGATCACCGGTGGGTTGCAGGCGCGCGAGATGAAGGAGCAGGTGCTCGATTCGATGGACATCGAGCGCGAGCGCGGCATCACAATCAAAGCCCAGACCGTCCGCCTGCATTACAAGGCCAAGGACGGCAAGGACTACATCTTCAACCTGATGGACACGCCCGGCCACGTCGACTTCGCCTATGAAGTGTCGCGCTCGCTGGCGGCCTGCGAAGGCGCGCTGCTGGTGGTCGATGCGTCCCAAGGAGTCGAGGCGCAGACGCTCGCCAATGTCTATCATGCGCTCGATGCCAATCTCGAGATCGTCCCGATCCTCAACAAGGTCGATCTGCCCGCTGCGGAGCCCGAGCAGGTCAAGAAGCAGATCGAGGACGTCATCGGCATCGATGCCTCCGAAGCGGTGATGATCTCAGCCAAGACGGGACTCGGCGTGCCCGACGTGCTGGAAGCCATCGTGCACCGGTTGCCGCCGCCGAAGGGCGACCGCGACGCCACGCTGAAGGCGCTGTTGGTCGATAGCTGGTACGACGTTTATCTCGGCGTGGTCGTTCTCATCCGCGTCATCGACGGCGTCATGAAGAAGGGCCAGCGCGTCCGCATGATGGGCACCAATGCCGCCTATGACGTCGAGCGCGTCGGCTACTTCACGCCGAAGATGGTCAATGTGGACGAACTCGGCCCCGGCGAGATCGGCTTCATCACTGCGGCCATCAAGGAGGTCGCCGATACCCGCGTCGGCGACACCATTACCGATGACCGCAAGCCGGTGACCGAAATGCTGCCGGGCTTCAAGCCCGCCATCCCCGTGGTGTTCTGCGGCCTCTTTCCGGTCGATGCCGACGACTTCGAGACGCTGCGCGCAGCGATGGGCAAGCTGCGGCTCAACGACGCCAGCTTCTCGTTCGAGATGGAAACATCCGCCGCGCTCGGCTTCGGCTTCCGCTGCGGCTTCCTTGGTTTGCTGCATCTGGAAATCATCCAGGAGCGACTATCGCGGGAATTCGATCTCAACCTGATCGCGACGGCGCCGTCAGTGATCTACAAGATGCACCTTACCGACGGCGAGGAAATCGAGATTCACAATCCGATCGACATGCCCGACGTCGTGAAGATTGCCGAGATCCACGAGCCGTGGATCGAAGCCACGATCCTGACCCCCGACGAATATCTCGGCTCGGTGCTGAAGCTGTGCCAGGAGCGCCGCGGCAATCAGAAGGAACTCACTTACGTCGGCGCCCGCGCGATGGTGAAATACGACCTGCCGCTCAATGAAGTTGTGTTCGATTTCTACGACCGGCTGAAGTCGATCTCCAAGGGCTACGCCTCGTTCGACTATCATCTCACCGACTACAAGCCCGCTGACCTCGTCAAGATGCAGATCCTGGTGAATTCCGAGCCGGTCGATGCGCTATCGATGCTGGTGCACCGGACCCGCGCCGAAGGTCGCGGGCGCGCCATGGTCGAGAAGATGAAGGACCTGATCCCGCCGCACATGTTCGTGATTCCGATCCAGGCGGCGATCGGCGGCAAGGTGATCGCGCGCGAAACCGTCCGCGCGCTGCGCAAGGACGTCACCGCTAAGTGCTACGGCGGCGACATCTCACGCAAGCGCAAGCTTCTGGAGAAGCAGAAGGAAGGCAAGAAGAAGATGCGGCAGTTCGGCAAGGTCGACATCCCGCAGGAAGCCTTTATCGCCGCGCTGAAGGTGGATAGCTGAAGGCATCAGGAGTGGATGGCCGGGACAAGCCCGGCCATGACGTTTTCGCCGTGGGACGGTCGTGTCTTGTTACTTCCCCGCCTTCGGCAGCGCCTTGCAATTGCTTGCAGCCGCGGCGTTCGCGAAGCGCGACACGACCCAGGCCTGCGCATCGGCGCCACCCTTGATCATCGAGCCGTCATGGTCGGCACCGGGGACCGGCACGTAGTCGAGCTGATTGCTGCGTGCGCAGAGCTGCCGCGCCAGATCGTCGGTCGCTTCTGGCATCACGGTGACGTCGTCCTTGCCCTGCACGATCCTGGTGGGCGCCTTGATGCGCAACAGGCCGGGTTCGTTACGCCGCGCCATCGCCTTGAAGGCACGCAAGTCGGGCCGGCGCACGAACTGGTCCTTGGAGATCGCCGTCGACCAGTAGCCCGTCGTCAGCGCGTGCGTCATGCAGCCCTGCATCAGATCCGGCAGATGCGACAAGGCAGTCGGCGTCAGGATCCGCTTCAGGTTGATGCCCGGATTACTGCGCGCAAACGACTGCAGCGTGTACAGTACATAGGGCAGCGACAGTTCGGTCTTGTCAGAGGTCATGACCAGCTTGAGCCGGTCCATGATCTGCGATCCCGGTGCGAAGGCGACATTGCCGTGCAGCTTGAAATCGGGGACGTAAGACGGGCCCAGCGACGCGGCGAACAGATCGACCTGGCCACCCTGCGAATGCCCGACGACCACGTAATCCTTGCCGAGTTTGGGTTCGATGTCGCGCCCTGCCCGCAGCATGTCGAGCGCATTGCGGGCCGTCGGCACGCCCTGCAGGAATGGGTGATTGCCGGCCACGCCGAGCCCCTCATAGTCGGTGGCAACGATTGCATAGCCCTGCTTCACATAGCTGTCGAGCAAGCTGCGGATCACGGCGATATAGCCATGTTCGGGACCGGCATCGGTGTCGCGCGAAGGCGCACAGCCAGCCGCCAGGCCGGTGGTGCCGTGGGTCCAGACGATCACCGGCCACCCGCCCTGCGGCGGCTCGCCCGACGGAATCGACAGCGTACCCGAGACCGGAACGATGCCGCCGGCCGCGCCGGTCGACCGATACAGCACCAGCGTGTTGCTGGCCGCGCTCGGTAACGCCATCGTGCCATCGAGCGGCCGGGTCCAGATCACCGAGCCGCGCGGCCCCGCCGGCAGTGGCGACGGCGGCGTGTAAAAGGCATCGCCGGCTGGGCCGGCGGCGATCGACGCGGCCGGAACCGGCGTGGCGGCCGCCGCCCATGCGCAGGTGACGGCGACGAGAATTCTGTTTGCAAGAGACATGAAGATCCGTGGCTTGAGGGCTGCGACATCATGACCGACAAACATTGAAGAGCGATGAAATGAGCTGAGGACTGCGCGCTGGGGCTTGCCTGACATCCGCGCTCCCCGCATTCTCATGCACGACGCCGAAAACGGCGCGCATGACTTTGGGAGGATTGAATGATCTCGCACCGCATGATGGCGGCGACAACGCTTGCCGTCTCACTGCTCGTCGGCAATTCGGCACAAGCCCAGCAAGCCAACAGTGCCCCGCTGAAAATCGGCGTGCTCGCCGACTTCGCTTCCGTCTATGCCGATATCGGCGGCCAGGGCAATGTCGAGGCGGCCAAGATCGCCATCGAGGAATTCGGCGGCAAGATGTTCGACAAGCCGATCGAACTCGTCACTGCAGATGCGCAGAACAAGGCCGACGTCGCCGCCACCATCGCACGCAAATGGTATGAGGCCGAGAATGTCGACATGATCATCGACCTGCCGACATCGGCCACCGCGCTGGCTGCGATGGAAATGTCCAAGCAGTTCGAGAAAATCATGATCGTGACCGATGCCGCGTCATCGGACATCACCGGCAAATCCTGCTCGCCCTATACCGCGCACTGGACCTACGACACCTACGGCAACGCACAGACCGTCGGCAGTGCCATCGTCAAGCAGGGCGGCGACAGCTGGTACTTCATCACCGCGGATTATCTGTTCGGCCATTCCATCGAGCGCGACACCGGCGATGTCATCCGCAAGGCCGGCGGCAAGGTGGTCGGCAGTTCGAAACATCCGCTGAACACCGCGGATTTCTCCTCGTTCCTGCTGCAGGCGCAATCGTCGAAAGCCAAGATCGTCGGCATGGCCAATGGCGGCGGCGACACCATCAACACCATCAAGCAGGCCTCGGAATTCGGCATCGTCGCCGGCGGCCAGAAACTGGCCGGGATCGTGATGTTCATCTCCGATATTCACTCCCTCGGTCTCAAGATGGCGCAGGGCCTGATCATCACCGAGGCCTATTATTGGGATCTCAACGACCGCACCCGCGCCTTCGGCAAGAAGTTCTTTGACAAGATGAAGCGGATGCCGACCATGAACCAGGCCGCGACCTATAGCGGCACGCTGCATTACCTGAAGTCGGTGCAGGCGGCAGGCACCCGCGCCACCAAGCCGGTGCTGGCGAAGATGCGCGAGATGCCGGTTCGCGATGCCTTTACCGACAACGGCGTCCTGCGCGAGGATGGCCGCATGGTGCACAGCATGTTCCTGCTCGAAGTGAAGAAGCCGGACGAATCCAAGTATCCATGGGACTATTACAAGGTGCTTGCAGAGGTCCCCGGCGACCAGGTGTTCCGTCCGATGAAGGATGGCGGCTGTCAGTATGTGAAGAAGGATTAAGCAGCGCAGCCGTTGCGGCGGTGACATGCTGATCGAGCGATGATGATCATGGGTGGCCGGGGCGATCCCGGCCACATCCGCTCCGCCACTTGCGCTATGCCACCTGCGCCTTCGCGAGCGTACCGCCATCCACCGACAGCGCCTGTGCCCGCAGCAACTCGACGATCTCGTCATTCGGCCGCGCGCGGCTGAACAGGTAGCCCTGCCCCTCGTGGCAGCCTTCGGCGCGCAGGCACGCCAGCTCTTCCTCGGTCTCCACGCCTTCGGCCGTGATGGTGACGCCGAGGCCCATGCCGAGATTGATGATCGAACTGACGATGGCCTGCGCATCGCGATTGGCGCCGAGATCGCGCACGAAAGACTGGTCGATCTTGATCTTGTCGAACGGAAAGCTTCGCAGATAGCTCAGCGAGGAATAGCCGGTGCCAAAATCATCCATCGAAATGCGCACACCGAGCGAGCGCAGCGCATGCAGCGTCGCCAGCACCTGGTTGCTCTTTTCCAGCAACAACGTCTCGGTAATTTCGAGCTCGAGCCGGCGCGGCGGCAGGCCGGAGTGCTTCAATGCATCCATCACGACCGACAACAGATTGCCGACCCGGAATTGCAGCGGCGACAGATTGACGGCGACGCGCACCTCGTCGGGCCAGCGCGCAGCATCGTGACAGGCGCGCCGCAGGATCTGCGTGCCCAGCGCATTGATCAATCCGGTATCCTCGGCGACCGGGATGAACTCTGCCGGGGAAATCATGCCGCGCTCGGGATGCGTCCAGCGCACCAGCGCCTCGCAACCCGTGATGCGTCCGGTCTTGAGATCGATGAGCGGCTGATAATGCGGCCGCAACTGGTCTTCCTGGATCGCCGTGCGCAGATCGTTCTCGATCTTGCGCCGCGCCTGCGCCTTGGCATCCATCCCCGTCTCGAAGAAGCTGAAGGTACCACGCGTATCGTTCTTGGCGCGCGACAGCGCCATGTCGGCATTTTTCAACACACGCTCAGACTCATCGCCGTCGCCCGGCGCCACGGCGATGCCCACGCTGGCGCCGATCACGACCGAATGTCCATCGATCAGAAACGTCTCGCCGACCGCATCGAGCAGGCGACGCGCCAGCAATGCTGCATCCTGAGGGCGGTGGATCCCGGTCTGGATGATAGCGAACTCATCGGAGTTCAAACGAGCCAGTGAATCTTCTTCCCGCAACGACGACCGCAACCGTCGCGCCACGCCGCGCAGCAATTTGTCGCCTATTTCGTGGCCGAGCGAATCGTTGACGCCCTTGAAGTTGTCGATGCCGAGAAACAGCACGGCAAGCTTTTCGCCGCTGCGGCGGACATGCGCCAGCGTCTCGTCGAGGCGCTGGCGCAGCAGGTTGCGGTTCGGCAGGCCGGTCAGCGCATCGTGATGCGCCATGAAGGCGAGCCGCATCTCGGCGCGCTTGCGCTCAGTGATGTCCATCAGGGCCAGCATCACGGCCGGCTGATCCTGATAGACGAGCTGGCGCGAATAGATCGCGAGATCGATCAGGCCGCCGTCGGCTTTGATGTGTTTCCAGGTGCGCGCCGCCTGCTCATCGGCGTCCAGCTCGCCGACCCAGGGCGGCGATGCCTCGAAGGCCTGCAATTGGCGGATCGTCAGTTTCTCGAATTCGGCCCGCGTGTAGCCGTAATGCTCGACCGCGGCGTCGTTGACGCTGAGGATGCGCTCATCGGCCATCGCGCAGACGATCATCGGCACCGGATTGCTCTCGAACAGCAATCGGAACGATGCCTCGCGCTGCTTGAGCTCGGTGATATCGACGCGCAGGCCGACCACACCGCCGTCCGCGGTCAGGCGCTCGTCGATCAGGATGACCCGGCCGTCGGCCAGAACCTGTTCGTGGCGCTCGCCGGGATGAAACAGCCGCTCCACCCGCTCGGCGATCCATTCGTCCTCGCGACCGATCGCATCCGGATAGTCGCCACGCTCGACGCCGACACGGATCGTGTCCTGCAGCCTCGCGCCCGGCACGAATTGATCCGAGCTGCGATTATAGATTTCAGCGTATTTCTTGTTCCAGAGAATATAGCGCCCTTCGGAGTCCAGAAAGACGATGCCCTGCGGCAGGATGTCGATGGCTTCGCGCAACCGGTCGCTGGATTTACGCGCATCGACGATAGCGGTAGCGGCCTCGGCCCGCTGACGCGCGAGGTTGCCGAGCGCGCCGATGGATCTCGGCGCGGCATCGAACGACTGCTTGGCAACACGTTTCGCGCGTTTAAAGCGCGGCTTGTGCGATGCCTTCAGTCCAGTCTTGACGGGCCGGTCTTTCGGCATCCAATGGTAACTCGCCTTCCGCGTGCGACATTCTGTGCCAAAATACTCTGAAGAAACGGTATCCAAGGCCGCGGGGCGCGCATGGAATAAACCTGATCCGGGCGCGACAAGGCCAAGGCCTGTGCTTACCCGGTGGGCATGCCGCATCGGTTTGATCAACGACCGCCCGATGACCCAAAGCGGACGCCCAGATTTTGGGGCAGTTTGCCGCCTCTGCTGCATGCGAGGGAGAAGCAACCAATGGCGTGATAAGACGGATCCGCAGCAAGAAATCGCGCCACACGACCGGGTTGGTTAGCGTCGGGTAAACATCGCGCGAGCTTGCGGGCCAGTGGGGCGGCCTCGCGCTGACATGTGGTGTGACTGGGCTATAGTCCGTACATGAGCACCCGCCTGATTCTCCGCGTCATCCTGCCGCTCGTTGCTGCCCTCGCGCCTGCGGCAGCGTGGGCGCAAACCAAAGGCACGGTCGATCCGAAGCCGTTGCCCCCGCTCGCCAATCCCAATGATCCCGCCACACCGGCCAAGGAATTGTTCGGCCGCAAGATGCTGCCGACCCGCTCGGCGCCGCAGGTGATCGGTTTCTATGCCAAAGGCTGCATTGCCGGCGCCGAGGCGCTGCCGATCAACGGCCCGACCTGGCAGGTGATGCGGCTGTCGCGCAACCGCAACTGGGCGCATCCGCAGATGATCGATCTGGTCCAACGGTTGTCCGCCAGAGCCAACAGGAGCGCCGGTTGGCCCGGCATCCTGGTCGGCGACATGTCGCAGCCGCGCGGCGGGCCGATGATCACCGGTCATGCCAGCCATCAGATCGGCCTTGATGCGGATATCTGGCTGACGCCGATGCCGAACCGACAACTCTCGCGCAACGACCGCGAGGAAATGTCGGCGGTCATGATGGTGCGCAAGGATCGCCTCGATATCGATCCAGCCAGTTGGACGCCGAGCCATCTGCCGGTGATCCGCGCCGCTGCGCAGGAACCGGCCGTGGAGCGCATCTTCGTCAATGCCGCCATCAAGAAGGCACTGTGCCGCGAGGCCAGAGGCGACCGGAGCTGGCTGTCGAAGGTCCGGCCCATGTATGGCCACGACTATCACTTTCACATCCGCATGAAATGCCCGGCCGGCGCCACGGATTGTGAATCCCAGACGCCTCCGAATGAAAGCGAGGGCTGTACGGCCGGCGATCTCGCTTACTGGTTCAGCGATGCCGTGCTGCATCCGAAGCCGCCAGCGGTGCCACCGAAGCCGAAGCCGCCGATGACGCTTGCACAAATGCCGGATGCTTGTCGGCAGGTGCTGAACGCTCCATAACGGGCTGCTCCAAAGGAATTCCCATATGCGTGTCGGTATGCGTCTGGTTGCCATGTTTTGTCTGCTCGCCCCGCTGCCGGCATTGGCCGCGGATCCGAATGGCTGCGACAAGTTCAAGTGGCCGATCGACAAAGAACGTGCTGCATTGACGTCGCAAGATCGCCTCAAGGCGGCCTCGGGAATTGAGCTGCAGATCCCGGCAACAGCGGCGCTGGAGCTGAAGACGACGGCCGAGGCGAAGCTGCCGACTGCGCCTGAGCGCAAGCCGAAAGACGGCACCTTTGCTGGCTTCCTGCGCTTCAAGGCTCCGCCGAAAGCCGGCGCCTATACGGTCAGTCTGTCCTCCGATGCTTGGATCGACGTCATCCAGGACGGCGAACAGTTGAAGCCGATGGAATTGAGCTCTGCCACCGGTTGCGCCGGTCTCCGCAAGACCGTGAAGTTCGACCTATCCGGCGGCCCGTTCGCCGTCCAGATCTCCGGCGCGACCGAGAACAACATCAGCGTTGCGGTGCTCTCCGCCGAGTGAGGCGCGGGGGTCTTTACCGCCCCGATGGCTCTGAGTATTGTGATCTCGCGATATCCCGGATGGACCGTAAGTCCCCGGGACTTCCGGAACGGCGCTTCCGCTCGTCGCAGACCCCACCCACCAACGCCTGAACTGCGCGCGCTTCGCGCCGCGTTCATGCATGGAGCGCCAACATGTATCGCATCGCCGGACTTTTCGCCGCTTTCTCGATCATGGTCGGATCGACCTTCACGCCGGCTTTGGCGCAGGACAGGAGCCTGACCGTGTTCGCCGCCGCTTCGATGAAGAATGCGCTGGACGAGCTGAACGCCGCCTACACCGCCAAAACCGGCGTCAAGGTCACGTCCAGTTATGCCGCGAGCTCCGCACTCGCTAAGCAGATCGAACAGGGCGCGCCGGCCGACATCTTCATCTCCGCCGACCAGGAATGGATGGACTATTCCGTCGGCAAGAAGGACATCAACGATGCCACGCGCGTCAACTTGCTCGGCAACAGCATCGTGCTGATCGCCGGCAAGGAGTCCAAGCTCACCGATGTCGCCATCGGCCAGGGGTTCGATCTCGCCAAGCTCGCCGGCAACGACAAGATCGCCACAGGCGACGTGAAGTCGGTGCCGGTCGGAAAATATGCCAAGGCGGCTTTGGAGAAGCTCGGCAGCTGGACCGCGGCAGAGCCGAAATTCGCCATGGCCGAAAGCGTGCGCGCCGCTCTGACGCTGGTGTCGCGCGGCGAAGCTCCGCTCGGCATCGTCTACGCCACAGACGCCAGGATCGATCCAGGCGTGAAGGTCGTCGGCACGTTTCCGGCCGACTCGCATCCGGCGATCATCTATCCGGCAGCCGCCACCGGCAGAGCCAAAAGCGGAGCTGGCGACTATATCACTTTCCTGAAGAGCTCGGCGTCGAAGACTATCATGGAGAAATACGGCTTCACGTTCCTCGCCAGGCCGACGACGTGATTGCAGCTGTCATTGCAGTGAGCAGAGCCACGATGCCATCCACAGGTCACACCACCGACTGGATGGCGGCGTGGCGCTCGAACTGACGAAGGATTGACCTGGATGTTCGACATCTCCCCCGAAGAATGGACGGCGATCCAGCTCTCGATCAGGGTCGCCGTGATTGCAACCTTGATCTCGACCCCGCTCGGTATCGCCGTTGCGTGGCTGCTGGCGCGCCGCGATTTCTGGGGCAAGGCCATCGTCGATGCCTTCATCTATCTGCCGCTGGTGCTGCCGCCTGTGGTCACCGGCTATATCCTGCTGGTCATGCTCGGCAAACGCGGGGTGCTGGGATCTTTCCTCGCCGACCATTTCGGGATCGTTTTCGCCTTCCGCTGGACCGGCGCGGCACTGGCTTGCGGCGTGATGTCGTTTCCGCTGCTGGTGCGTCCGATCCGTCTGTCCATCGAGGCCGTGGATCGCCGGCTTGAGCAGGCTGCAAGCACACTCGGTGCGTCACCACTGAAAGTTTTTGCGACGGTGACCCTGCCGCTCGCACTGCCCGGCGTGCTCGCGGGCATGGTGCTCGGATTTGCCAAGGCGATCGGCGAGTTCGGCGCCACGATTACGTTCGTGTCCAACATCCCCGGCGAAACACAGACGATTTCATCGGCGATCTATTCGCTGATCCAGACGCCGGACGGCGATGCAGCGGCCTCGCGGCTGGTGATCATTTCCATCAGCATTGCGGTCGTCGCCTTGATCCTTTCGGAATGGTTCGCGCGCCGCGCGACACAACGGTTACACGGCAACTGAGATGCTGCATGTCGACGTGTTCAAGCAGCTCGGGGAATTCTCGGTCGATGTCGCTTTCACCAGCGAAGGTCGGGTCACCGGGCTTTTCGGCGCGTCCGGCGCCGGCAAGACGTCGCTGATCGGCATGATCGCCGGACTTGTTCAGCCTGACCGCGGCGTCATCGCCATGGACAACGCCATACTCTACGACCGCAGCAAGGGCATCGATCTGCCCGCACATCGGCGCCGGATCGGCTGTGTGTTTCAGGACGCTCGTCTTTTCCCGCATCTGAGCGTCGCGCAAAATTTGGACTACGGCCGTCGCATGAACCATCTGACGCGCGATACTGCTGAAGAAGATCGCATCACCGAGATGCTGGATATCGGTCATTTGCTGAAGCGTCGGCCGGCAGGTCTATCCGGCGGTGAACGTCAACGCGTAGCACTCGGCCGAGCCTTGTTGGCACAACCGCGACTGCTGCTGCTGGACGAGCCCCTTGGCGCCCTGGACGACGCGCGCAAGGCGGAGATCATGCCCTATCTGATCCGCCTGCGCGACGACGGCGCCGTACCAATGGTGTTCGTCAGCCACGATGCCGACGACATGCGGCAACTGGCGACGAATGTGGTGAGGCTGAAGGCCGGGCGGGTCGCTGCACATGGCGGCATCGACGTGCTGCCGCGTTGAGAGCGGCGTACGACGCCGATCAGGTCGGGCAATGACAGCAAGCGCTGAGACTGTCATTTCAGGCCCTCGACAAGCCCGCCAGTGACCGCTTCAGTCTGCCCCGAAACAGCTGCGCGCGCGTCAGCCTGACCGGCGCAGGCTCTTCGTCCTCGGGCAGGCGAAGGCCAACCACGTTGACACGACCGCCGCTAAGGCTGCGGGCCACCAGGTCGATGCTGTCGATCGGCAGCGCCGCATTGATCTTCGGCGCGTGATCGAGATGGATGTCGAAATAATCCGCCAGCGTGAGTTGCGCCTGCGCCGGATCGATGACGATGCCATAGATCGCAGCGAGATCGCCGAGGGTGGTCTCGCCGGGCACGACGAAGTCACCGAGCAGATGCGGATCGGGTGCAGCGACGGGCGGCATATCGACGAAGAAGCGATCAAGCGCCTCGGCTTTCTCAGGCGGCGCGAGCAGATAGAGATAGTCGCCGGCGGCGACAGGCGCCGCCTCTTCCGGCGTCAGGATATTCTCCTGCCGGATCACCAGCGTCGGCTTCGACCAGGAGGGAATCAGGCCGCGCTTCAGATAGAGGCTCTTCGGCCGCACCGAATAGCCGACCAGTTGCTGATCGAGCTGACCGGGCAAATCGAGCTCGATCCGTCGCGGCCCACGGTCGGTGCGCGGCAGCGCAACGTGCAGCAGGCGGGCCGCATAACCGAGCGTCCAGCCCTGAAACAGCAGCGAGATGATGACCACGACGAAAGCGACGTCGAAATAAACAGGCGCTTTCGGCAAGCCGACCAGCAACGGGATGGAAGCGAGAAAGATCGCGACCGCGCCGCGCAGTCCGACCCACGACACGAATGCCTTTTCGCGCCAGTTGAACCGGAACGGCTGCAGGCAAAGAAACACGGCCAGCGGCCGCGCGACCACCATCAGCACCACGGCGATCCCGATCGCCGGCAGGATGCTGCTGACCAGGCGCTCCGGCGACACCAGCAGACCGAGCATGACGAACATCACGATCTGGGCCAGCCAGGTGGCAGCATCGAGAAATGTCACGACCGAGTTGTGCGCGCGCGTTGGCCGATTGCCGATGAGCATCCCGGCCAGGTACACCGCGAGAAAGCCAGACCCGTGCGCGATCTGCGCGAGGCCGAAGATGACCAGCGCTGCCGTACAGACGAACGGCGCATGTAGCCCCTGGGGCAGTGCGACGCGGTTCATCGCCAGCACGACGAGAAGGCCTCCGACGACGCCGATCGCGATGCCAAGCACCGACTCCTGCAGGAATTCCACCACCACATGGGCGGCCGAGGCATCGCCGAGCGACAGCAGCTTCACCAGCGTCAGCGTCAAGAACACGGCGAACGGATCATTGGTCCCGGACTCGACTTCCAGCGTCGCGCCGACGCGCGGGCGCAGGCGCAGGCCTTGCGCATGGACCAGCAGAAACACGGCCGCGGCGTCGGTCGAGGCAATGACGGCCCCGGTCAGCAGCGCCTGCGTCCAGTTCATGTCGAGCGTATATTTGGCAACCGGTGCGGTGATCAGCGCCGTCAGCAGCACACCGACCGTCGCTAGCATCATCGATGGTGCCAGCACGGCACGGATGGCCTGGAATCGCGTCTTCAGCCCACCATCGAACAGGATCAGCGCCAGGGCCACGGAGCCAACCACATAGGCGGTGCGGACATCATCGAAATGCAGGCCGCCCGGGCCAGCCTCGCCGGCGGCAATGCCGATGAACAGGAAGAACAGCAGCAGCGGAGCACCGAACCGCAGCGCGAGCAGGCTCGACAGGATGCCCGCCATCACCAGCACGGCGCCCAGTAAAATCGCGATACTGACTGAATCGAGTGACGCCATGTGGCTCCAAAGGCGAAAAGACGCGTAACCCCATGCTTATCGTCGCGGTCTCACGACACCAAACTATTTCTGCCCGGAAATGTATCAGAGGTGTAATTACTGCAGGCCGGCAGCGCCGCTGGCAACGCCACAATGGCACCGCCAAGGCGGCTGTGTGAATGTCTGCCTCATTCGAATCAACATGTCCGCGGGCCAATCGATGTTCGACCTGACCGACGTCCAATCATTCGCCCTCGATAGCGCAAGGTCGCTGGGCGCGGAATTCGCTTCGCCCTGGTTGTATCTTCAGTTCGGACTGATACTGGCAGCGGCCGGCATCGCCGCCGCCATCGGCTCGCTGGCGCGGGCAAAGATCGACCTGACATCTATGGTGATGGGATGGCCCGCGCCGTTGCGCATGTTCATCCGCGTGCTGGTCGACAGCATATCTACGGCGGCTTTCGTCATCCTGACGCTCATTGCCCGCGAAGCCATGCTGAGCGCGACACTGCCCAGTCGCAGCTACTTGCTCGTCGTCGTCGCCAAACTGGCGCTGGCCTGGCTCGTGATCCGGCTGGTCACCAGCATCATTCAGAACCCGCTGATCGTGCGGCTGGTGTCGATGTCGGCCTGGCTCGTGGCGGCACTCAGCATCCTCAAACTGCTGCAGCCCACCGTCGTTTTCCTCGACGGTCCCGGCATCGACCTCGGCGGCCTCCGGCTGACGCCGCTGCTCGTGATCAAGCTTGCAGCGCTGCTGGCTATCGCGCTGTGGCTTGCCAATATCGCCAGCAACTTCATCGAAGGCCGCATCCGTCGATCGCACGACCTGACGCCGTCGGTGCAGGTGCTGCTGACGAAGCTGGTGCGGCTGTTGATGATGGTGGTCGCCGTCGCCATGGTGATGGGCGCGGTCGGCATCAATCTTGCGGCCCTTGCGGTGTTTTCCGGCGCCGTCGGCGTCGGCATCGGTTTCGGCCTGCAGAAGATCGTGGCCAATTTCATCAGCGGCATGATCCTTTTGGCCGACAAATCGGTGAAGCCGGGCGACCTCGTCACCATCGGAGATAGCTCCGGCCGCATCAGCGCGATGAACACCCGCTACATCTCGGTGGCCGCCGGCGACGGCCGCGAATTCCTGATCCCGAACGAAGACCTCATCACCAAGAAGGTGGTGAACTGGACCTATACCGACAAGGATACGCTGGTGAAGGTGAGCTTCGGCACCAATTACGACGCTGATCCCCGCCTGGTCTGCAAGCTGGCCATCGACTGCGCCGCGGCCGCGCCGCGCGCCTCGACCGCGAAGCCGCCGAACTGCCTGCTCGGGGAATTCGCCGAGACCGGGATGCGGTTTTCGCTGACGTTCTGGATCGATTCGCCTGATGGTATGGACGCGGTGAAGAGCGACGTGATGCTGACACTGTGGGATGCGTTCAAGCGTGAGGGCATCCGCGTCCCCTATCCCGTGCGCGAGATCAAGATTCGCGGCGGCGCATTGCCGGTGGAAACCATCGCCGAAGTCGCCTCCGAGCCGGAATAGGCAATGAAGCTGCCGCAGGGTCTGGTGCCGGCGACATTGATCCGTCGCTACAAACGCTTTCTCGCCGACGTCGAACTGGCCGATGGCCGCTTGATCACGGTCCATGTGGCCAATCCCGGCGCCATGACCGGGCTGCAGGCCCCGGGCGCGCGCGTCTGGCTGTCGCTGTCGCCCAGCAAGACGCGAAAACTGCCCTATTCCTGGGAGCTGGTGGAGGCGGATTTCGGATCCGGTCCGGAATTGGTCGGCGTCAACACCATCCACCCGAATGCGATCGTGGCCGAGGCGCTGGCGGAGGGCACCATCGCGGAGTTGACCGGCTATGCCAGCGTCCGACGCGAGGTGAAATATGGCGCCGGCTCCCGGGTGGACTTCCTGCTGGAGCATCCCGACCGGGTGCCCTGCTATCTCGAGGTCAAGAACGTCCACATGATGCGCCGCCAGGGGCTGGCCGAATTCCCGGATTCGGTCACCGCCCGCGGCGCCCGCCATCTCGGAGAGCTCGCGGCCATGGTCGCAAGCGGCGCCCGAGCCGTGCTGCTGTTCGTGGTGCAGATCGGGTCGAGTCAGCGGGTTGCCGTGGCCCGCGACATCGATCCGGCCTATGGCCGCGCCTTTGACCTCGCCCGGGCGGCGGGCGTCGAGATGCTGGCCTATACCTGCACAATCGACCATGACGGCATCGTGCTGGCGGGAAAAGTACCTTTGGATCCGTAGGGTGGGCCGGAACCCGTATCAGCTTAGGCTTGCACTGATCGCCCCGATCATTAGATTGGGCGTCATCATCCCCTTGTCACAGCACCAGATTTTCCATGAACTATATCGACGCCACCGACACCGCCCAGCGCAAGACCGGCCAGATCAAACTGCACGGCGCGGCGGCGTTTGCCGGCATGCGCAAGGCCGGGGCGCTGGTTTCCGAATGTCTGGATGCCCTGACGGATCTGGTCAAGCCGGGCCTTGCGACCTCGGCGATCGACGATTTCGTGCGTGAATTCGCTTTCAGTCACGGCGCCTTCCCCGCGACGCTGATGTATCGCGGCTACCGCTTCTCGACTTGCACCTCGATCAACCATGTCGTCTGCCACGGCATGCCGGAAACACGCGCGCTGAAGGAAGGCGACATCGTCAATATCGACGTGACCTTCATCGTTGATGGCTGGTATGGCGATTCGAGCCGGATGTACGGCGTGGGCGAACTGCCGCGCAAAGCCGAACGCCTGGTCGAGGTGACCTATGAATCGCTGATGCGCGGCATCGCCGCGGTGAAGCCGGGCGCCACCACCGGCGATATCGGCCATGCGATCCAGAGCTTCGTCGAGCCGCAGGGCATGAGCGTGGTGCGCGATTTCTGCGGCCATGGCCTTGGCCGCCTGTTCCATGACGAGCCGAACATCATCCATGTCGGCCGCCCCGGCGAAGGCGTGACGTTGCGCCCCGGTATGTTCTTCACCATCGAGCCGATGATCAATCTCGGCAAGCCGCATGTGAAGGTGCTGTCCGACGGCTGGACGGCGGTGACCCGCGACCGTTCGCTGTCGGCGCAGTTCGAGCACACCGTGGGTGTCACCGAAACCGGCGTCGAAATCTTCACGCTGTCGAGGCGGCATAACGAGAAGCCGCCGTCCGCAGCGTAACCGACAGGTCGCTTTCGGGCCTTCATGCATTTTTAGGTTGCAAACGCAGCGCGGCGCGCCATGCTCACGAACACGCGTCCAGCGAGTTCGCATGCCGTCATCGCCCAACGATCTCCTGCCCGGCCTTTCCGAGGCGCCGCATTATCACGGCCACCGCGACCGGCTGCGCGCGCGCTTTCGCAGCGCAGGTGCCGAGGCCCTGAGCGATTACGAACTGCTGGAATTGGTGCTGTTCCGCGCCTTGCCGCGGCGCGACGTGAAACCGCTGGCGAAGGCGATGATCCAGGCTTTCGGCTCCTTTGCCGAGACGGTCCATGCCCCCGATGCGCGGCTCCGTGAAGTCGGCGGCCTCGGCGAAGCCGCGATCACCGAAATCAAGCTGATCGCCGCCGCATCGAGCCGCGTGGCCAAAGGGCAATTGAAGCAGCGCACCGTGTTGTCCTCGTGGGCCACGGTGATCGACTACTGCCGCACCGCGATGGCTTTCGCCGACAAGGAGCAGTTTCGCATCATCTTCCTCGACAAGCGCAACCAGTTGATCGCCGACGAGGTGCAGCAGGTCGGCACCGTCGACCACACGCCGGTCTATCCGCGCGAAGTGGTCAAGCGGGCACTGGAATTATCGGCCACTGCCATCATCATGGTGCACAACCATCCCTCCGGCGACCCGACCCCTTCGCAAGCGGATATCCAGATGACCAAAGCCGTGATCGAGGTGAGCAAGCCGCTGGGGATTTCGGTGCACGATCACATCATCGTGGGGAAGCACGGGCATGCGAGTCTGAAAGGGATGAAGTTGATTTGATCCCGGTGACGCCCATTAGATGCCGTTAGCTTTCAGATGGTCCTCCGCCGCCCTGATCCCGCTTTTGGCCTTGAGCGTGAGAACGGTTGGTTGCGGCTTCCACTCGGACACCATCTTCTCTGCGTTCCGGAGGTCGGCTTCGGATAAAAAGGTCGCCATTTCACTGACTTGCTTCCGGGGCGCCAGTCCTGAAAGCTTGAAATACACATAGGCCATTGAGAGATCCCGCGGCGTTCCCTGGCCCGACGCATAGGCGCGCGAGAGACTGAAAAGCGCGTTGGGATAGCCCTGATCGCCTGCCATCTTCCACCATTTGACGGCCTGATCCGGAGTTGCCTTCCGATCATACAGATTGGCGACATCGTGCTGCGCGAGGGAGTAGCCGGCCTCGGCAGCAACGAGTTTGTATTTCAGGGCCTGATTCACGTCGGATGCGACGATGCCCTCGCCCTGGCCGTCATAATAGCAGCCGAGTTTGTAGGCTCCGAGCGGATGGTTCGATGCGGCCGATTTCTGAAACCACTCGAAGGCCAGCTTGCGATCCTGCGGGGTGCCGATGCCGTTATTGTACATCATGCCGACATGATACTGCGCCTCCGCATCGCCACGCGCGGCCAACGCCGCCATGGCGTTGAAGGAGCTTGTGTCGCTCGCATGGGACGGCGCCGAGAAAAACAGAAAGCATGAGAAAAGCAGGGAGACGAATTTCATCTCACCCTCCAGTCGGGGTCTGAGCGAATGATCTCCCTTTGGTATGCCGCAGCC
>SDZE01000135.1 GCA_004173095.1 Bradyrhizobiaceae bacterium | reverse complement strand
AGGGGAGAGGGGACACTGCTGTCGTCAGTCGACCGAAAGGCATACTACACAAATAAAAAGGGCGGCCTCGCGGCCGCCCTTTTCTTATCTCGTCGTAAGCAAAGCTTACTCGGCAGCCGGAGCGGCTTCGCCTTCGGCTTTCTGCTTGGCCTCAAGGTCCTCGCCGGTGGTCTGGTCGACGACCTTCATCGACAGGCGAGTCTTGCCGCGATCGTCAAAACCGAGCAGCTTGACCTTGACCTTGTCGCCTTCCTTGATGACGTCCGAGGTCTTCTGCACGCGGCCGGCAGCGAGCTGGCTGATATGCACGAGACCGTCCTTGGCGCCGAAGAAGTTCACGAACGCGCCGAACTCCATCACCTTGACGACGGTGCCCTCGTAGATCTGGCCGATCTCCGGATCGGAGGCGATCGACTTGATCCACTTGATGGCGGCCTTCATGGCCTCGCCGTCGTTCGACGCCACCTTGACGGTACCGTCGTCCTCGATGTTGACCTTGGCGCCGGTCTTTTCGACGATCTCGCGGATCACCTTGCCGCCGGTGCCGATCACTTCACGGATCTTGTCGGTGGCGATCTTGAAGGTCTCGATACGCGGCGCGTATTCGCCGAGTTCGGCGCGGGCATTGGTCAGCGCCTTCGACATCTCACCGAGAATGTGAATGCGGCCTTCCTTGGCCTGGCCGAGAGCGACCTTCATGATCTCTTCGGTGATCCCGGCGATCTTGATGTCCATCTGCAGCGAGGTGATGCCGGAGTCGGTGCCGGCCACCTTGAAGTCCATGTCGCCGAGGTGATCTTCATCACCCAGGATGTCCGACAGCACCGCATAGCGCTCGCCTTCGAGAATGAGGCCCATGGCGATACCCGCCGTCGGCCGCTTCAAGGGCACGCCCGCATCCATCAGCGCCAGCGAGGCGCCGCACACCGAGGCCATCGACGACGAGCCGTTGGATTCGGTGATCTCCGACACCACGCGGATGGTGTAGGGGAATTCGTGGTGACCCGGCAGGACCGGATGAACCGCGCGCCAGGCGAGCTTGCCGTGGCCGATTTCGCGACGCTTGGTGCCGCCCATGCGACCGGTCTCACCGACCGAGTAGGGAGGGAAGTTGTAGTGCAGCAGGAACGTCTCTTTGTACGTTCCCGACAGCGAGTCGATGTACTGCTCGTCTTCGCCGGTGCCGAGCGTGGTCACGACCAGCGCCTGGGTTTCACCGCGGGTGAACAGCGCCGAACCGTGGGCACGCGGCAGGATGCCGACCTGGGCGACGATCGGACGGACCGTGGTCAGATCGCGGCCGTCGATGCGCTTCTTGGTGTCGAGGATGTTCCAGCGAACGATCTTCGATTCCAGTTCCTTGAACACGGCGGCGACGCGGAGCTTGTCGTATTTCGGCTCCTCACCTTCCGGGAAGTAATGCGTCATCACCTTCTGCTTGACGGCGCCGACGGCGGCGTAGCGGTCCTGCTTGACGGCGATGCCATAGGCCGAGCGCAGCTCGCCCTCGACCATGCCGAGCATTTCTTTTTCAAGCGCGCTGTCGTCGATGGTCTTGACTTCGCGCGGCTCCTTGGCGGCCTTCTCGGCGAGCTCGATGATCGCCTTGATGACCGGCTGGAAATGGCGGTGACCGAACATCACGGCGCCGAGCATGATCTCTTCGTTCAGCTCCTTGGCTTCCGATTCGACCATCAGCACGGCGTCGGCGGTGCCGGCGACGACCAGGTCGAGTTGGGTCTCCGCCATTTCGTCGAGCGTCGGGTTGAGGATGTATTCATCATTGCTGAAGCCGACGCGGGCGGCGCCGATCGGACCCTGGAACGGCGCGCCGGACAGCGTCAACGCAGCCGAGGTGGCGACCAGTGCGAGAATGTCCGGATCGTTTTCCATGTCGTGCGACAGCACGGTGACGACGACCTGGGTTTCGTTGCGCCAGCCATCGGCGAACAGCGGGCGGATCGGACGGTCGATCAGGCGGGAGACCAGCGTCTCCTTCTCGGTCGGACGACCTTCGCGCTTGAAGTAGCCACCGGGAATGCGGCCGGCGGCATAGGTCTTCTCGATGTAGTCGACGGTCAGCGGCAGGAAGTCGATGCCGTCCTTGGCGGACTTGGCGGCGACGACGGTGGCAAGCACGATGGTTTCGCCATAGGTGGCCATGACGGCGCCGTCAGCCTGACGGGCGACCATGCCGGTTTCCAGCTTGAGCGGACGACCGCCCCAATCGATCTCGACGGAATGCGAATTAAACATCTTGGGTATCTTTCATGGGTTCACGGAAGACGTAGCGCCGAAAAACCAAAAGCCAGACACCCAGAAGGATTGCGCAAGATTCCAAGACGCGTCGCAGTAAGTGCGCGAGCAGCGTCCGGCGATCTTGCCAAACCTTCTGAAGTTCTGGCTTGGGAATTTCGAATGGCGTCCATCCTTCCGATGGTCGCGGATTGGGGCATTCTTGCTCCACTCCGCGCGACGGGCTCCTTGCCCGTCATCGCCCAGCTGCCGGATTGCGGCTGGACGCTATCGTGCGGGCCACTCTGGCCTGCACTACGTAATGGCATGAAGCAGATTTGGGCTGATCCATACGAAAACGCGCGCAGAAGCTGCGCGCGTCAATTCGCTTAGCGGCGGATGCCGTGCTTTGCGAGCAGGCCCTTGTAACGGGCTTCGTCCTTCTTCTTGATGTAATCGAGAAGCGAACGGCGGGTGGACACCAGCTTCAGCAGACCACGACGGGAATGGTTATCCTTTTTGTGGGTCTTGAAGTGTTCGGTGAGGTTGGTGATGCGCTCCGACAGGATGGCAACCTGAACCTCAGGCGAACCGGTATCGCCGGTCTTGAGGGCGTTGTTCTTGATGACTTCCGCTTTGCGTTCTGCGGCAATCGACATCGTCAGTGGCTTTCTTTTTGAACCGGATTGGCAGTCAATCCGGAAAGGTTGAACACGCGCTTGGGGATGAGCTCACCATTGCTGAGTTCGGCGAGGGCCAGTAACCGGCCCGACACCGTGACATAAACCGTGCCATTGCAATGAGGCGCATCCCGTCCGCGCAACAAGACGGCCTGGCCCCGATGGAGCCTTGCCGCATCTGACCGTGTGACGGCCAGCGCCGGGATGTCGTCCAGCGCGGTCTCAACGGGCAGTAGCGCGTCGGCGAGGCTTCCCTCGCCAGACGCGGCTCTATCGCACAAAGCCTCCAATTCTGCCAGTGGAATCATATCGGCTTCGGCGAACGGTCCGACCAGGGTTCGGCGCAGCGCGCTGATATGACCGTAGCAGCCGAGCAGACGGCCGATGTCACGGGCCAGCGCGCGCACATAGGTGCCCTTGCCACATTCGGCCTCGAATACGGCATGGTCGTTATCTGGTTGTTCCGTCAGGATTAATTCGTGGATCACGACCGGGCGCGGGACCAGCGGGACGGTTTCGCCGTCACGCGCGAGATCATAGGCGCGCTCGCCCTGGATCTTGATCGCGGAATATTGCGGCGGGGTCTGCTCGATATTACCGGTAAATTGCGGCAGCAACGCACGGATCTGCTCGGCGGTCGGCCGGCTATCGCTGGTCTGGGTGACCCGGCCCTCGGTATCGTCGGTGTCACGCTCGGCGCCCCAGGCCACGGTGAAGCGATAGCGCTTGCGGCCGTCCATCACGAACGGCACGGTCTTGGTGGCTTCGCCGAGTGCAATCGGCAGGCCGCCGGACGCCAGCGGATCGAGCGTGCCGGCGTGTCCGGCGCGCTTGGCCTGGAACAGCCGCTTGGCCACCGCCACCGCCTGGGTCGAGGTCATGCCGATCGGCTTGTCGAGAATCACCCAGCCATGCACATCGCGCTTGTCGCGGCGAACCTGACCACCGCCCTGGCGCTGCTTGCCGCCCTGATGCCGCGGATCGTTGTGGCCGCGCGGTTCACGGGCGCCCTGCGGAAGCGGACTCACTTCCAGGCCAGCTTCGGTCTTGATCGTCGTCACAGTCATACTTCGTCGTCCGTATCTTGTTTGAGGTCACGCGCCACTGCCGGGGTGCGCAAAAGCTTGTCGATGCGTTCGGCCTCGTCGAAACGTTCGTCGATGCGGAAGCGCAGATCGGGCGCGTATTTCAGGTTCACGCGATGCGCGGCTTCGGTGCGCAGGAAACTCTTGTTGGCAGCCAGCGCTTTCAGCACCGGCTCGGTATTCTTGCCGCCGAGCGGCATCACATAGACGGTCGCCAGTTTGAGATCCGGAGACATCCGCACCTCCGGCACCGTGATAATAGTGGTCGCCAGCACCGGATCGTGCACGCCACCCTGCGAGAGGATATCGGCGATCGCATGGCGCATCAGTTCGCCGACGCGCAACATACGCTGCGAGCCGCCGGGAGCCGCGGATTTCTGATGATGCTTGGGCATCT
>SDZE01000591.1 GCA_004173095.1 Bradyrhizobiaceae bacterium | reverse complement strand
GCAGAAACTCGATGGCCTCGATGTTTTCACGGCCGCCGAATTTGTTGGGAATCCACGCACCCTCGGCGCGGCTGTAGTCGAGATACAGCATCGACGCCACCGCATCGACGCGCAGCCCGTCGATATTGTAGCGGTCCATCCAAAAAAGCGCATTCGACACCAGGAAGTTGACGACTTCGGTGCGGCCGTAATTGTAGATCAGCGTCCCCCAATCCATATGCCGGCCCTGTAGCGGGTTGGCATGCTCATACAGCGCGGTGCCGTCGAACTGACCGAGGCCGTGCGGATCGTCGGGGAAGTGGCCGGGCACCCAATCGAGCAGGACAGCCAGCCCTTCGGCATGGCAGGCATCGATCAGTGCGGCGAAATCTGCCGGAGAGCCGAAGCGGCTGGTGGGCGCATACATACCGGTCGGCTGATAGCCCCAGGAGCCATCGAACGGATGCTCGTTGATGGGCAGGAATTCCACATGCGTGAAGCCGAGATCGCGGACATATTGCGGAAGCGTTTCGGCAAGGTCGCGATAGCTCAGCCACTCGTTGCTGCCCTTGCGTCGCCACGAGCCAAGATGCACTTCGTAAATCGACATCGGCTTGCCGAGCGCGTTGATGCCGTCCGGCGCCGAGCGCGGATGCGGAATCTTCGTTTCGTCCAGAACGATCGATGCCGTCGATGGGCGCACTTCCGCGGAAAACGCGAACGGATCGGCTTTCTGTGCGATCGGCCCGTGGGGACCAATGATGTCGAACTTGTAATGGTTGCCGGACGATGCACCAGGCACGAACAGTTCCCAGTAGCCGTTGCCGCGCACCCGCATGGGGTGTCGGCGCGCATCCCAGAAATTGAAATCGCCGACGACACTGACGCGCTTGGCATTCGGCGCGAGGACGACGAAGGCAACACCGGCGACGCCGTCGATCACGCGAGGATGCGCGCCAAGCTTGTCATAGATGCGCTGGTCGGTGCCTTCGCCGAGCAGATACAGATCGAAGTCTGATAGCAACGGCGGGAAGCGATAGGGATCCTCGAGATCGACGACATCGTCGCCATACCTGGCGCGCAACTGATACTGGGTCGAGCCGTTGGCAAGCGCGCCAATGAACAGGCCGGTGTCGTGCACCCGCTCCAGGGGCATGGCCACGCCATGATGATCGATGGCATCCACCTTGGCGGCGTCGGGCAGGAAGACACGCACGACCGTCCGATCGTCCTCCTTGTGCGGGCCGAGATAGTGGAACGGGTCGGAATGACGGCCCTCGATGATGGCGTAGGCTTCAGCAGGAAGATTGATCATACGGACTCCTGGGGCTCCCCGTTCAAGATGCGCAGCAGACCGGCGAGGGGCACGCGCAGCCAGTCGGGCCGATGTGCAAGCTCGTATTCGATCTCGTAAAACGCCTTCTCGATCAGGAAAAATTTGAGCATGTCGTCGGCAGCTTTGGCATCTGCCGGCCACAGCCGTTTGTCGGTCATCGTTTCGCGATACGCCTCGACGAAAGCGTCGATGGCACGATCGCGCCAGCCGGTGAGGGCCGCGGCGAGCTTGCCGTTCTCGTCCGGCGCGATTTTCTCCGCCCGCTCCAGCGCGGCCGTGGCCGAATAATCGATCGACCGGATCAGACCGGCGACGTCGCGCGCGGCCGGAGCCTTGCGACGCCGGTCTTCGATCGGCCGTCGTGGCTCCCCTTCGAAATCGATGATGAAGATGTCGTCCTTGACGATCAGCATCTGTCCAAGATGGAAATCGCCATGGTGTCGGATCTTCAATCCATCGATGTCTTCCGGCAGCAGGCGGGCGAGCGTGTCACGCAAATCGTTGCGCAACGCCAGCACGGCGTCGATCAGACCACGGTCCTGCTCAGCGGCGTTGTTGCGGCGCTGGGCCAGCAGGCTGAATACGGGCTCAGCGCGGCTGACGATCTCGTCGGTCCACAGCCGGATATCGGACGCTGCGGTCGCTTCGGGCTTGAATTCCGCAATGTCGTCCCGGCTCGCCAGAGCCATCTGCATTTCAGCGACGCGCAGACCGGTCTGGGTCATGTAACGTAGATAGGCGACCTGATCCTCGATCATCTCGTGAGGATCGTCCCCGGTGATGAGCCGCTCTTTCTCGACGAAGCGATCGAGATAGCCCGATGACACCGTCCAGGCATCGCCCTGGTTCTGCACGAAGGCATGAACGATCGCGATCGCGCTGCGGGTGTCGCCTTCGATCAATTCGATACTGCCATACAGCGCCGGGGAGTTGGCGAAGCCGGCAATCTCGGTAAGGAAGTGACCCACCTCGATCTCCGGATTAATGCCCGGCTGCAGCTTGCGGTAGATTTTCACCACGTAATCATTGTCGACCAACGCGGTCGAATTGGACTGCTCGGTCTCGACCGCGCGGATGTTTTCCAGCTTGTGCTGCGGCTTGTCGGTCAGCTTCTTGGTCGGGCGGAATTCGAGCCGGCTGCCTTCGACCTCGTCCACCGTCACTGACGTGCGCAGATTGTGCAGCAACAGCGAAATGAAGATCTCGTCGGTGGCGACGTCCAGCAGCGTACCTTCGCGCGCGCCTTGGCGGACGGCGGCGAACGCCTTCGGATTATAGCGGTCGCGGTCGAAGCGGACCCAGTCGATCTGCATCGGCAAGACGTAGCGCGACGTCGTACCGCGCTGGCTGGTCTCGAAGAATGCGAGCCACGGGCGGTTATCGCCGACCAGCGCAAACGGCGTGGCCGACGTCAGGGTCGGCTGAATCGCACGCGCGTTGCGTTCGGGATACCAGCGTGACCGCGACAGGAACGGCGGCAGCACGTCGCGCTCAAACACGCTGCGGGTGCGCGCCAGGGTCATCCAGGTCGAGCCCAGCGGCACCACGAGCGTTTCGAATTCCGGCACCACCGACGGCTGCGAATGCTCGGAGACGTCGCGCTTCTCCAGTTTGAACCAGTAGAAGCCGTAAGGCGCCAACGTGATCATGTAAGGAAGCTCGCCGATCGGCGGGAATTTCGTGCGGCCCAGCATTTCGAGCGGCACGCGTTCCTTCCACGGCGTGAGATCCAGTTCGGTCGCTTGCGCGGCGCGTGACAGATTGGCGACGCACAGGATCACTTCGTCGCCGAGCTGGCGCACATAAGACAGCACGGTGCGGTTTTCCGGGCGGATGAACGTCATCGTGCCCCGGCCGAATGCCAGCGTCGATTTGCGAACGGCGATCAGCCGCTTGGTTGCCGACAACAGCGACGCCAGGCTGCGCGATTGCGATTCCACATTGACGGATTCGTAGCCGTAGACCGGATCCATGATGGGCGGCGCATAAAGCCGGGCGGGGTCTGCGCGGGAGAACCCGCCATTGCGATCCGGTGCCCACTGCATCGGCGTGCGCACGCCGTTGCGGTCGCCCAGATAAATGTTGTCGCCCATGCCGATCTCATCGCCGTAATAGACGATCGGCGTGCCGGGAAATGACAGCAGCAGCGAGTTCAGCAATTCGATCTTGCGGCGGTCATTGTCCATCAACGGCGCCAGGCGGCGGCGGATCCCGACATTGATGCGGGCACGCGGATCGTTGGCATAGGTCGACCAGAGATAGTCCCGCTCGACGTCGGTGACCATTTCCAGCGTCAACTCGTCATGGTTGCGCAGGAACATCGCCCACTGGCAGTTATCCGGGATGTCGGGCGTCTGACGCATGATGTCGGTGATCGGAAAGCGATCTTCCTGCGCCAGCGCCATGTAAATCCGCGGCATCAGCGGAAAATGATACGCCATGTGGCATTCGTCGCTGTCGCCGAAATATTCCTTCACGTCTTCCGGCCACTGATTTGCCTCCGCAAGGAGCAGGCGACCCGGCGCATAGGCATCGAGCTCTGCGCGCAGATGCTTGATGACCTTGTGGGTCTCGGGCAGGTTCTCGTTATTGGTGCCGTCGCGTTCGATGAGATACGGGATAGCGTCGAGACGGAAGCCATCCACGCCGGCATCGAGCCAGCGCTTCATCACCTGCACGACGGCCGAAACCACGCGTGGATTGTCAAAGTTCAGGTCGGGCTGATGCGAGAAGAAGCGGTGCCAGTAATAGGCCTTGGCTTCCGGATCCCAGGTCCAGTTCGATTTTTCCGTATCGGTGAAGATGATCCGGGTGCCGTCATATTTCTTGTCGTTGTCGCTCCAGACATACCAGTCGCGCGCCGAGGAGCCGGCCGGGCTGCGGCGTGCACGCTTGAACCAGTCATGCTGGTCCGACGTATGATTGATGACCAACTCTGTAATGACGCGCAGGCCGCGACGCTTCGCTTCGGTGATGAAGCGCTTGAAGTCCTTCATCGTGCCGAAGTCGGGATGGATCGATCCATAGTCGGCGATGTCGTAGCCATCGTCACGTCCCGGCGATGGATAGAACGGCATCAGCCAGAGCGTGTTGACGCCGAG
>SDZE01000119.1 GCA_004173095.1 Bradyrhizobiaceae bacterium | reverse complement strand
CAGCCGCGGATCGCAGTTTCGCTGCCGAATTGCTTGCGGATCTGGCCGATATTGAGGGCACCGATCACCGCGCCCATGCCGAACGCACCCAGCATGATGCCGTAGGTCTGCGCGCCGCCGTGCAGCAGATCGCGCGCCACTAGCGGCATCAGCGCCGAGATCGAACCGCCGCAGATGCCGGTGATCAATGTGCGCATCAACACGATCTTGATCGAGGGTGAATTGGCGATGTAGCGGATGCCGGACACGATGGCGCGATTCAGACGCTCGCGCGGCAATCGCGACACTTCGATCTGACGGCGCCACAGCAGCAGCACGACGAACAACGGCACATAGAGCAATGCATTGACGCCGAATGCCGCCACGGCGCCGGCTGCCGCCACGATCACGCCGCCGATCGCGGGGCCGAAGCTTCGGGCGATATTGTAGCTGATGCCGTTCAGCGCCACGGCTGCCGGCAAGACCTCCGGCGGCACCTGCTCACCCACGGACGATTGCCAGGCCGGGCCGAACAGCGCCATGCCGCTGCCGATGATGAAGCAGAAGGCGAGCAGGATGTTCGGCGTGATATGGCCGGTCCAGTCCATCACGGTCAGCGCGCTGGCGCCGACCAGCGACAAGGCCAGCGACGCCAGCGAGACCACACGGCGGTCGTACATGTCCGCAACGGCACCGGCCGGCATCGCCACCAGCATGATCGGCAGCATCAAGGCGGTCTGCACCAGCGCCACCTTGTCGGCCGACGACGTCATCTGCGTCATCGCCCAGGCAGCACCGACGCTCTGGATCATCAGGCCGAGATTGGACAGCAGGCTGGCCAGCCAGATGCGGCGGAACACGGGGAACCGCAGTGGCGCAGCGATGCCGTCAGATTGCAGAACGCGCTTGGGTGTCTCGGTCATGCTCTCCCTGTCGTCATGATCGGCCCTCGACGTGTCGCATCCGTCGATTGTGAGGGGTCATATGCAATACCCTGTGATGCCCGCGAATCTCCCTGACTGTCCAGTCATGGAGACGCTGTATGGCTGCGCGCTGCACGGCTAGGCTGCGGCAAAACGGCGATTCGGGAGTGGACGAGATGCATGTGTCACGACGGATGATGTTGCTGGGCGCTGCAGCGCTGCCGCTGGCGACGCGGATGAGCCCACCGGCGCTGGCGCAGGATGCTACCAAGCCCACAGCCGCGCCGCAGGTTCCCCCGATTTTGTTCGTGCATGGCAATGGGGACCACGCCGCGCTCTGGATGACGCAGCTGTGGCGGATGGAATCCAACGGCATCCCGCGTGAGCGCATGATGGCAATCAACTTCACCGATCCGTTGGCGCGCACCGACGATACCGTGGCTCAGCCGAACCGGTCATCGACCACGCAGCAGCGCGACGAACTGATGAGCGCCATCGCCGAACTGAAGCGCCGCACCGGCGCGGCCAAAGTCGCCTTGGTCGCCAATTCGCGCGGCGGCTACGCCGTCCGCAATGCCATCAAGACCGGCGCCGCTGCCGATGTCAGCCATGCGGTGCTGTGCGGCACCCCCAATCACGGCGTCTATGCCTGGGACGACGGCCTCGGCAGCGAGTTCAACGGCCGCGGGCCGTTTCTGCGCGGGCTGAACGACGGCGATACCGAAGTCACGGACGGCGTCGCCTTCCTGACGCTGCGCAGCGACGGAATGGACAAATACGCCCAGCCGGACGGGCGCTTCGTCGCCAAGCCTGGCACCCCCACCGGCGTCACCTCGGACGGCCCGGCGCTGCGCGGCGCGCTCAATCTGGTGCTTGGCACCATCGATCATCGCGAAACCGGCTTTCACCCGCGCGCGTTTCGCGAGATCTTCAAATTCATCGCCGGACGCGAGCCCGACTGCATCGCCGTGCGGCCCGAGCCGGAGGTCACGCTCAGTGGCCTCGTCACCGGCACGCCCGGCGGCGTGCCTACCAACCGGCCGGTCGCCGATGCGTCGGTCGAGGTCTATCGCGTGGCGCCGGACAGCGGCGAGCGGATCGGGGGCGCGATCCACACCATCAAGACCGGTGCCGACGGGCGCTGGGGGCCGGTGCGGGTCGAACCGACCTGGCCGTTGGAGATCGTCCTGACCGCTGCGGGATCGCCAACCACGCATTTTTACCGCTCGCCTTTTCCGCGATCATCCGATCTGGTTCATCTGCGCCCGGCGCGAGCGCTTGGGCCGCCCGACGCCGGTGCCGGTGCGGTGCTCCTGATATCACGCCCGCGCGGCTACTTCGGACTGCCGCGCGATATCGTGCTGTTCGACGGGCGTGAGCCTGCGGACATCAAATCCGGCGTTCCGACCGATTCGGTCACGACGTTGCGGTTGCCGGCCGGAGAGGTTGGGCGACCGGTGACGGCGCAGTTCAACCAGGAGCGGCTGGTGGCGCGCGGCTGGCCGGCTGCGGACGGTCATATCTCGGTCGCCGAATTGACGGATTGAGCCGCCGACCACCGCCTTATCACGCCCGCATTCCATGCGTTATAGTTGCGCGTGCGGAGTTCATCTCCGAGCGCGCGAGGCCAATATGAGCATAGCCGAGGTTTACGACGTTGCTATCCCGACCCGCCGTGTGGTGCCGCCGGCACCGCCGCGTGCGCCGGAGGGCATGACCACGCGCGCTCGCATGGCGGCGATGCGGCGCAGCGCGATCGAGACCTGGGGCCAGAAGGCCTATGAGGACGACCTCATCAAGGGGCGCTTCTTCAATCACGCCAGTTTCATCCTGAACGACCCCGATGCGATCCGCCATGTGCTGGTCGATAACTACGAGAACTACACCCGCACGCCCGCTGCCTTCCGCGTCTTACGACCGCTGCTCGGCGACGGCTTGCTGACCGCCGAAGGCCGTGCCTGGAAACATCAGCGCCGCACGCTGGCGCCGGCCTTCACGCCGCGGGCGGTGGGCACGCTGGTCCCGCATATGCTGTCGGCGATCGACGACACGGTGACGGACCTGCAAGGCAAGACCAGCATTCCCGTCGATCTGCGCGAGATCATGCAGCGCATGACGTTGGAGATTGCCGGTCGCACCATGTTCTCCTACGGCATGGCGACCCACGGCCCGGCGCTGCGCGATTTTGTCATTGAATATGGCGAGACTCTCGCACGGCCGCATTTCTTCGACCTGCTGCTGCCGCAGGGCTGGCCGACGCCGCAGGACATCCGGCGCTATTTCTTCCGTCGCCGCTGGACGCGCTTCGTCGCCATGCTGGTAACTGAGCGCCGCGCTGCCGGCAAAGCCGACGATGCTCCGCCGCGCGACCTGTTCGAGTTAATGCTCGCGGCGCGAGATCCCGAAACCGGAGCCGCATTCACCGACGACCAGCTCGGCGATCAAGTCGCCACCATGATCCTGGCCGGACACGAGACCACCGCGACGGCGTTGTTCTGGGCGCTGTATCTGCTCACACTCGACCCCGCCACGCAGGAGCGGGTGGCGACGGAGGCGCGCACCGCGATGGCATCGGGCACGCTCGAATTCGACCGGTTGCCGTTCACCCGTGCTGTCATTGACGAGACCATGCGGCTCTATCCGCCCGCGTTCCTGATCGCGCGTGCAGCGCGCGCTCCCGATACGATCGGCGGCATGGCGGTGGCCAAAGGCGACGTCATTCTGATCGCGCCCTGGCTGCTGCACCGGAACGAGACCCGCTGGACCGATCCTAACGCTTTCATGCCGCAGCGTTTCATGCCCGGCAATGCACAGCCGGACCGCTTTTCCTATCTGCCGTTCGGCGTCGGCGCCCGCGTTTGCATCGGCGCGCATTTTGCCATCGTCGAGGCCACGCTGGCACTCGCCAAGATGATCGGCCATTTCCGCGTCACACTTCCGGAGAGTGAACCTGTGATGCCGATCGGCGTAGTCACGACGCAGCCGGATCGCTCGCCGATGTTTCGGATCGAGAGAAGGTGACTCAGTCCCTCATGGTGAGGAGGCGCGCGGCGCAATTGCGCCGCTAGCAGCGCCATCTCGAACCATGAGTTGGCCTGGCTCGGGAGTGTGTGGCCATCCTTCGAGACGCGACCCAGTGGCCGCTCCTCAGGATGAGGGACGGAGTAGAAACCGTCTTTGACTCGCCGCGCTTGCATACTATCTATCTCGTCATGTCCAACATCCTCTCCCAGTTCACGCGCCTCGGCAAAGTCGCCGATCCCGCCATTGCCGATGCCATCGCCCGGCTGGCGCAGGATGGCGCCGATCATGAGCTCAACCGGGTCAATCCGCTGGATTTCGCGGCGCGCATGGGTCTGAACGAAGAGAAAGCGATCGCCGGCTTTCTGCATGCGTCCAAGCTCGGCCTGTTCGATCTCACCTGGAATGTGATGTGTCCCGGCTGTGGCGGCGTGCTCGATGCCCATGGCACGTTAAAATCGCTGCGCAGCGACGACTATCAATGCGGCCTTTGCGGGCGCGGCTATGCGGCCTCGGTGGATGAGCAGGTGGAAGTCGCCTTCACCATCTCGCCGCGCATTCGCCGGATCGCCGCGCATGACCCGAACTCGCTACCGATCTGGGAATACTTCCGCCAGGTGTTCTGGAGCTCTGGTATCGATTTCGATGCTGACGCGCTGGCGACGTTGTCGGAAGACGTGGTGCTCGATGCACGTGAATTACCGGCGCATGACCGGGCCGAAGTCACGCTACAACTGCCGGCACAGTTCATCATCCTGTTCGAACCCGTGACGCACACCGCGCATTTCATCGATGTGCAGGGTGAGCCGACCGACGAAGTGCGGCAATTGTCGCTGACCTACAAGAGCGAACACGCGACGACGCTAACGACCACGATGCAGCCGGGTCCGCTGACCATCAGCTACGACAACCAGACCGGCACCCGGGTGCTGCCGTCGATCCTGGTCGCCGCCGATGCGCTGCATCACCTGATCGGCAAGCGCAAACCTTTCGTCACGGCGAAGCGGATTCTCAGCAACCAGACGTTCCGCGATCTCTACAAGGCCGACAATCTCACCATCGACCAACGCTTGCAGATTACGTCGCTGACGTTCCTGTTCACCGACCTCAAGGGCTCGACTGCACTCTACGAACGCGTCGGCGACCTCGCCGCCTTCGATCTCGTCCGCGCACATTTCCATGCTCTGCTCGACATCATCGCAGCCGAAGGCGGCGCCGTGGTGAAGACCATCGGCGACAGCGTGATGGCCACCTTCACGCGCCCCGAACAGGCCCTGCTTGCAGCGATCGAGATGCGCAAGGCAATGGAGCGGCTGAACGACGAACGCGAAACCCGCGACCTCGTCGTCAAGATCGGCATCCATGAAGGTCCGTGTCTGGCGGTGATGCTCAACGAACGGCAGGATTATTTCGGCCAGACCGTGAATATCGCCGCACGCGTGCAAGGCCTGGCGACGTCACAATCCATTCATGTGACGTCACCGATCGTTTCCACCAAAGCGGTCGAGGCGATCCTGCAGCAGACCGGCGCCACGCCGATCGAGAAGACTGCCGCTTTACGCGGCATTGCTGATGCTGTTTTGGTCTACGAAATTCCGTGACGTCGCGGTTATGTTTGTGCATGGCCCCTACGGCACCAACGCTTACTTAACTGTAATTACGCCGTCAGGAACCGCCGTGTATTGTGTGCGTTCCCTTTCGGCGTCACAAAGCGAAGGCCATCCCGCCGGCCACCTTCGTCGCGTGCGCGTGGTCCCCTCATCTGTTTCATGAAATCCCATGCTCGAAAAATTGCGCCAGTTCATTTCAGATGTCGTCGCCCCGGACGCCACGGCAGACCAGAAGTTCGACGATACCGGTTTTCGGCTCGCGGCAACGGCTCTGCTCATTCATGTGATTTCGATCGATGGCGCACCGTCACAGGTCGAACAGGCCAAACTGCACAGTTTGATCGAGACACGCTTCGAGCTTGATCCCGGCACCGCCGATCGTCTGATCGAAGCCGCAACACTGGTCGAAGGCGAAGCGGTCGACCTCTACCATTTCACCAGCGTCATCATGCGCGTGGTCGATGAGCCCGGTCGCATCCGTCTGGTTGAGATGATGTGGGAGCTGGTATTCGCCGACGGCAAGGTCAGCGAATTCGAGGAGAACGTGGTTTGGCGCGCTGCCGATCTGCTCGGCGTTTCGTCACGCGACCGCGTCGAATTGAAGCGCCGCGTGGCCGGCGACGCTGCCGAAACCGCCTGATTCGTTCTGTACATTCCTCACTAAGGCTGCGCCGGCTGCATTGAGCGTAATCGGCAATACCGATCTCCATCAGCAAGTCGCGCGGAACTGGCCATCCCGGTATTCGGGTGTCCATTCATGCTTGCGCGGCGGCGATATCCCGATTACCCGTTAGGGGAACCTTGGGTTTCGAGATCACCTTGCAAGAGAAGTTCCTGTGACCGAGCGCGTGACGTTGATTACCGGAGCTTCGGCGGGGATTGGCGCCGAGATGGTCCGTGTCTTCGCCGCGCACAAGCATCGACTGGCATTGGTCGCGCGTCGCACCGATCGCCTCACGGCGCTGTCGGCAGAAATAGTCGCAGCCGGCGGCCCCGCCCCCATCATCATTTCCTGCGATCTCGAAAAGCCCGAAGCCTGCGCGACGATCGATGACGCGTTGAAACGCGCCGACGCCGAAGTCGAGTTCCTGATCAACAATGCCGGCTACGGCATGTTCGGCTTCGCGGCCGACATGGACCGCGAGGCGCAGCTCCGCATGATCGACCTCAACGTCCGCATGCTCACCGATCTGTCGCTGCGATACGCGCCAAGCCTGATCAAACATCGCGGCGGGATTCTCAATGTGAGTTCGATCGCCGGCCTGATCCCCGGCCCCGGCATGGCCGTGTATTACGCCAGCAAGGCCTATGTGCTGTCCTTCACCGAGGCGCTGCGTCAGGAACTCGGCCCCAAGGGCGTGCGTGTCACCGCGCTATGCCCGGGGCCGGTGCCATCGGAATTCCAGGACCGGGCAGGCTTCAAGCCGGGACTGGATTCGGCGGTTCTCGGTGTCTCGCCGAAGGACGTGGCGACGCTGGCTTATAAGAGCCTGATGGCCAATAAAGGCACGGTGTTTCCGGGACTGGGCATCAAGATCGTGCCGATCCTGCTGCGGCTGTTTCCGCGCAGCTTCATCGCCTGGGCCGTGGCGAGACTGCAGCTGACGCGGGTGGGGCAGAGGTAGGGGAATTTCAACTTCAGTCCGTCTTCGCCCTACGGGCTTCGCCGGACACCACGCTTCGCCGAGTGGCTTAGCGCGGCTGCGCCACGCGAAGCCACTCGGCGAAGCGTGGTGGAGCCAGGCGGGATCGAACCGCCGACCTCGTCATTGCGAACGACGCGCTCTCCCAGCTGAGCTATGGCCCCTTCACGAACTGCATCACGGCGACGCAGATCTGGAATGGGCGCCATTTACAGTCCCCGTTAAGGGCAAGTCAAGAACGACACGCGGGCCACGCAAACACACGATTTTCCCGGCCTTTCCGGCCCGTGTTTCCCTTGTTTGCGCAGGTGCGAACCGATATTTACCAAGCGGTCCAATCCGCGACCCAACCATTGAGCCATCACCGCCATGCGCGCCGTTCTCGATATCGTGCTGATCGTCCTCGATCTCTATGTCTGGCTGCTGATTGCTTCCGCAATCCTGTCCTGGCTGATCGCCTTCAATGTGGTCAACACGCGGAACCAGTTCATCGCCGCGATCGGCGAGTTCCTGTATCGCATCACCGAGCCGGTGCTGGCGCCGATCCGCCGCATGTTGCCGAGCCTCGGCGGCCTCGATCTGTCGCCGATCGTGGTGATCCTGATCATCATGTTCCTGCAGCGGGTGATCTCCTATTACATCTATCCAAACGTCATCTGACGGTTTGGCTGATCCCTGGCGATACGGCGCCGATGGCGTCAGCATCGCCGTCCGCGTGACGCCGCGCGGCGGCCGTGACGATATCGACGGGATCGAGACCATGGCCAATGGGCGCGCGGTGCTGAAACTGCGCGTCCGTGCCATCGCCGAAGGCGGCGAAGCGAATCGCGCGGTCACTGAATTGCTCGCCAAGAAGCTCGGCGTGCCGAAACGGGATGTCCGGCTTTTGTCGGGCGCTACGTCCCGCATCAAACAGATCGCCGTCACCGGCGACCCGAAGAAACTAGGGCTGCTGCTGGCCGAGATCGCAGCGAGCCCACCTGACGACAAGGACACCGCATGACCGCCAGCGTGATCGATGGAAAAGTGATCGCCGCAGAACTCCGCACCCGCGTGGCCGCGGAAGTGGCGCGCGTGAAAGCGGATCACGGCCTGACGCCGGGCCTCGCGGTGGTGCTGGTCGGGAGCGATCCAGCCAGCGAGGTCTATGTGCGCAGCAAGCACAAGCAGACCCAGGAAGCCGGCATGGCGTCGTTCGAACACGTGCTGCCCGCCGATGTCGCGCAGGGCGACCTGATCGCCCTGGTGCAGAAGCTGAACGCCGACACCTCCGTGCATGGCATCCTGGTGCAGCTGCCGCTGCCGAAGGGCCTCGATACCCAGGCCGTGATCAATGCCATCAATCCCGCCAAGGATGTCGATGGCCTGCATCCGGTCAATGCCGGCCGCCTCGCCAGCGGCATGGACGCGCTGTCGCCCTGCACCCCGCTTGGCTGCATCATTCTGGCCAAGAGCGTACATGCGAAGCTCGACGGCATGAACGCCATCGTGATCGGCCGATCCAATCTGGTCGGCCGCCCGCTGGTGCAATTGCTGCTCAACGAGAACGCTACCGTCACCATCGCGCATTCGCGCTCGCGCGATCTGCCGCAACTCACCGCGCAGGCCGATCTGGTGTTCGCCGCCGTCGGCAAGCCCGACATGGTGCGCGGCGACTGGATCAAGCCGGGCGCGACCGTGATCGATGTCGGCATCAACCGCCTGCCCGCGGTGGATGGCAAATCGAAACTGGTCGGCGACGTCGCCTATCAGGAAGCGCTCGAAACCGCCGGCGCGATCACGCCGGTGCCGGGCGGCGTCGGCCAGATGACGGTGGCGTGTCTGCTGGTGAATACGCTGCGCGCGGCCTGTGCGATCACCGGGCTGAAGCCGCCGGCGGTGTAAAGCCTATCTGCTGTAGGGTGGGCAAAGCGCAGCGTGCCCACCACTGTCGGTGCATTTGGCTGGTGGGCACGCTGCGCTTTGCCCACCCTACAATGACTACAGTTACTCCAGCTACATCTTCTCCATCAGCCGGCGATAAAACCGGATCATGTCGGCGTAATTTGCGATGCTGAGGCGCTCATTGGTGCCGTGGAAGCGCTTCAGATCCTCCGCATTGGCGCGCACCGGCGAGAAGCGGAAGATGTTGTCGGTGACACCGGCATAGTGCCGCGAGTCCGTTGCCGCGACCATCAGGCCGGGCGCCACCAGTGAATCGGGAAACACCTCGCGGATCGTTGTGTTGAGTGCGCGATAAGATGCGCTTGCGGTGCCTGTCACCGGCGGCGGATCGGTGTTGCCGGGATACGGCTTGATCTCGATCTTCGCATTGGCAACCGTCTTGCGCACATGTTCGGTGACGCTGGCCTGCGTATCGCCCGGCAGCAGACGGAAATTCACCACCGCTTCGGCATTGCCGGGCAGCACATTGTCCTTGTCGCCGGCATTGAAGATAGTCAGCGCCGTGGTCGTGCGCACCGTCGCTTCGGTTGGGCCACTTTTTTCGAATTCGCGCAACAGCAGCGGTTTGAACAGCCAGAGATTCGACAGCACCACGCGGTTGAAGCCGCTCATCTCCGGCGCGATGGTCGCGAACATTTCCGACACCGTGCTGCGGATCTGCATCGGCAGCCTGGCATTTTCCAGATGCGTCAGCGCCGCACTCATCATGCCGATGGCGGTGTCGCGTGGCGGCATCGAGGAGTGCCCGGGCGTGGCGCGCGCATTCAGCACCAGCGTTGCATAGCCCTTTTCGGCCACGCCGATCAGCGCCATCGGCTGATCGAGCCCTTTCAGAATCCCTTCGGTGATCAGCAGGCCCTCATCCAGCACGAAGTCGAGCTTCACGCCGCGCGATTGCAGCAACGCCGCGATCGCCTGCGCACCGCGGGTGCCGGAGACTTCCTCGTCATGGCCGAAGGCGAAATAGATCGTGCGTTGCGGCCGGAAGCCGGCTTTCGCCAGCGCCTCTGCCGCCTCGAGGATGGAGTACAGATTGCCCTTGTCGTCCCAGGAGCCGCGGCCCCACACAAAACCGTCGGCGACGACGCCGTCGAAGGGCGGATATTGCCAGTCCTTCTCGGTGCCCGGCGCCACCGGCACCACATCCTGATGCGCCAGCAACGCGATCGGGCCTGCCGCAGGATCGCTGCCCTGCCAGGTGAACAGCAGGCTGTACTTGCCCACCTGTTCGAGCGTGGTGGCAGCGTGGAGGGCCGGAAAGCTGGCGGCGAGATGCGCCTGCATAGCGCGCAATGGCGCCGCGGCTTGATCGGGATTGAAGGCGTTGGAGATGGTCTGGAAACGGATCGCTTCGGCGAGGCGTGTCGCGGCCGCTTGCTCGTCTACCGCCAGTTTAGGCGCGGCAGCGACGCTGATCTGACGCGAACCTTGCCGGAACGTGTTCACGGCCACCACCGCCGCGAGCACCACGACGACGGCGATCACGACGACGATGATGTTGCGCAACCAGATCAGCATGCGGCGCATCGGAAGTTCTCCCTGCGCCGCGCGCTGATCGGCGTTACTTCTTCTCGGCTTTGGCGCGGTCGATGCCTTCCTGGATCAGCCGATGCGCTTCGGCGGCATCCGCCCAGCGCACCACCTTGACCCACTTGCCGGGCTCGAGATCCTTGTAGTGCTCGAAGAAATGCTGGATCTGGTCCAGCGTGATCTGCGGCAGGTCGCTGTAGTTCTTCACCTTGTCGTAGCGCTGGGTCAGCTTCGAGGTCGGTACCGCGATGATTTTCTCGTCGAGGCCGCCTTCGTCTTCCATCAGCAGCACGCCGACCGGACGGCACGACATCACCGCGCCCGGCACGATGGCGCGGGTGTTGGCGACCAGCACGTCACAGGGATCGCCATCGCCGGACAGCGTGTGCGGGATGAAGCCGTAATTGCCGGGATAGCGCATCGGCGTATACAGGAAGCGATCGACGAACAGCGCGCCAGACGCCTTGTCCATCTCGTATTTGATCGGCTCGCCGCCGACCGCCACTTCGATCACGACATTGACTTCATGCGGCGCCTTGGCGCCGAGCGGGATAGCGTCAAGACGCATCGAAAGCTCCGGTTCTGGTAAGACGAGTTGCGCCAGACCTAGCCGAGCATAGCCGCGGTTTCAACGCCAAAGCGCGCGAAATCGCGATTGGTGAATGGGTTAGCAGGTGTATGCAGGATGTAGGGTGGGCAAAGGGCAGCGTGCCCACCAAACTGGTCGCGGTGGGCACGCTGCGCTTTGCCTACCCTACAGAATTCTACGGGTTTCAGGCATTCCAGGCGAAGGCGACCTTGTCGAGCGACTTGGCGCCGAACCGCTCCGACGAACGGGCCACCATGCGGCCGCCCAAAGCGCGGTAGAACTCGGTGGCGCCTTCATTGTCCGACAGTGCCCAGATCACCAGGTTCTTCAGCCCGCTCTGCATCAGATCGCGCTTGGCGGAAGCGAACAGGCGGCGGCCGAAACCGAGACCCTGGAATTCCGGTCGCAGGTACAATTCGTAGATTTCGCCTTCGAACTGCAGGCTGCGGGCCCGGTTGCGCCCGTAATTGGCATAACCAGCCACCTTGTCGCCGAAGCAAAGAACGCTGACGCGGCTGCCTTTGCGGATCGCGGAGTCCCACCACTGCGCGCCGCGGCGGTTAATGAGCTTGTCGAGTTCCGGGCCGGGAATAAGGCCCTGATAGGCCGAACGCCAGGCTTCGTCGTGGGTGGATGCCACCGCAACCGCATCCGCGGTCCTGGCCGGCCGAACTTCGATCAGGGTTGTGCTCATGGCGCAATCAAAGCAGCGCGCCGCGCCGTCTTCAAGGGCATCGTTAATTATCAGTTAACCTGTGGAATTTTTGCATCAGTTTCATGAAAAACTGTCCCGGAAAAAGACAGATCGTTGCGGATTGGGCCATCCGCGGAGTCCATTTATACCGCTGATCTCTCGAAAGCGCGCAGCGTCGGACCGCTACACGTATGTGTTGTCGCCACGCGACTGTCGACCTTGATTCGCGCCGCCGAAGATTTCGTCGGGTCCAACCGCGTGATAGGCAAGCCGCGCAGCCGCAACATCGCCCATCGACGCCGCCAGGCGGCGCCACATGAGCCAGCCATGACCGCCTATTTTCTTCTGAAATTCCTGCATGTGCTCGGTGCCGCCCTCATTCTGGGCAGCGGTGGCGGCATCGCCTTCATGATACTGCTGGCGCATCGCTCCGGCGACGGCGCTTTCATTGCGGCCACCGCCAACGCAGCTCTGGCGGCTACCGCGCTGCTGACGATGGGCGCCATGCTGCTGCAGCCTTTCACCGGCGGGCTGCTGATGGAGATGTCCAAAACCTCGGCCACCGAACCCTGGATGATCGCGTCGTTGATCCTGTATGCCCTGGCCAGCCTGTGCTGGCTGCCGGTGCTGTTCATGCAGATCGAAATCCGCGCCCTGGCTCGCGAGGCGGTGGCCGGTCGCGCAGCATTGCCGCCGCGCTACCACATCTTGTTTCGACGCGCGCGCTGGCTGGGGATGGCAGGCTTCGGCGCAATGCTCGCGATCCTGTGGCTGATGATCGCCAAGCCATGACGGACGCAACCCGCGCGCTTTGGCCCGACGACGACATCATCCTGTATGACGGCGTCTGCATTTTTTGCTCGCGCTGGATCCGCTTCGTGGCCACGCGCGACACCGCAAAGCGCTTTCGCTTTACGCCGATCCAATCGGACTACGGCCGCAAGCTTGCGCAGCATTTTGGTATCGATCCCGACGATCCCGACACCAATGCCGTGATCCATGGCGGCAAGGCCTATTTCAAATCCGACGCGGCGCTGACGACGCTCGCGCTGTTGCCGGGATGGAGCTGGGTACGCGTGCTGCTCGCTGTGCCGGCAGTGCTGCGCAATCCGATCTACAATCTCGTCGCCCGCAATCGTTATCGTATCTTCGGCCGCAGCGACGCTTGCATGGTGCCCGATGCGGAGATGCGCGGACGGGTGATCGAGTAGTTCGCCATAGAGCTCCGTCAATGCGAGGAGCCCTTGCGACGAAGCAATCCAGCCTTTCGTCGTCACAAGGAGTGGATTGCCGCGTCGCTTCGCTCCTCGCAATGACGGCTGCAATATTTATCGCTTAACTGCTGCAGCCATCACTTCCTTTGCTGCGCGCACGCCGCTTTCGCGCGCACCATGCGCAGTCGAGAAGAAATTCGGTGAGGTTGCTTCGCCCGCGAAGAATAGCCGGCCATCGACCGGCGCAGCCAGCACCGCGCGCGACTCGGCATGGCCGGGTTTCGCCGCGGAGTAAGCACCTTGCGCGAAGCGATCATGGCACCAGCGCGATTCCGCCAGCGGCGTCAGCTTGCGGCGTATATCGGAGCCAAGCAACTGGACGATCTCGTCGATACTATGCGCCAGCAGCGCGCCTTCGCCTGCCGTTTCCATTTCGCGAGCGAACGTACCACCATAGAAACCGGCGATGCAGGGACGGCCGGAGGGGCGCAGATGGAAACTGCCGATGTCGGTGCTGATGGTGGCGCCGCGCAGGCCGACATCCGCCGGCCATTTGTCGGCATCATCCAGCGCCAGCATCACCTTGTTGTCGGCACCGAGCGGCAGGCCAGCAGCGGCATCGACTTTCGCCGGCAACGGCGGGTGAAAACGAATATCCTGTCGCGCGAGCAGGTTGGTCGGCGCGCAGACGATCACTTGCGCTGCGGTCAGCGTGCCGCGTGAAGTCTTGATCTTCACGCGCGCGCCTGAGTGATCGATCACGGTGACTTCGGTATTCAGTGCCACCGGGCAAGGCGCCCCATAGGCCGCGATCAGCGTGCCGTAGCCGTCGGGCAGGCGCCAGTTAACCTCGGTGTCCTCATAGGCGTCCATGTCGTGCAGCGACACGTCCTTGAGTTCGAAGCCGTTGATGTAAGTGGAAACCGCATCGATCATCGGATTCCACGGATTGCCCGCCTCCAGGCAGGTCGCGGCCGGTGCATCCGCTTCGTTCTCCGCGGCCTGTTCGGCGCGGTCGTAGAACGCATCCATCGCCGCGAAGAACTCCATGCGCTGCGCTTTCGTGAACACCGCATCATAGGTCTGCTCGCGCCACGGCGGGCGCTTGGTATCGACGGTAAAACCGAGCTGCTTCGCAATGCCGACGAAATCGTTCTTGTCGGCCGAGTGCAGCCATTCGCAGCCGAGATCGAACGGAATGCCCGGCGCCGCCATGATCGTATGCGCGCGGCCGCCGATGCGATCGCGGGCTTCGAGCACGATCACCGAAAGCCCGGCACCTTCCAGCGTGCGCGCGGCACCGAGGCCAGCGGCACCAGCGCCGATGATGGCGACGTCGATGTGGGACGGCAGAGAAACGGTCATCGGAGGGGCTCACGACGGATTGTGATGACAGTGGGATAATGGCTTGCTTGGATTATTCAAGCATCGCACCCATGAGGAACCACAGCATGACGACGCAACCCGATTTCGAACTCTATGGCTTCTGGCGGACCTCGGCGACCTATCGCGTGCGTGCGGCGCTCAACTTGAAGGGGCTCACGGCGCGCGAGCGCGTGATCGATCTCGATGCGGGCGAGCAACTCGGCGCCGCATTCCTCGCCATCAATCCGCTGGGCGCCATTCCCGCATTGGTCGAGACAGGCCATCCACCGTTGACGCAATCGACCGCGATTCTGGAATTCATCGACGAGATTCACCCGCAGCCGCCGCTGCTGCCCGCTGATCCGCATGGCCGTGCCCGTGTGCGGTCGATCGCCGCCATGCTGGCCGGCGACACGCATCCCTTGATTACGCCGCGGGTGCGCAGATATCTCGCGACCAACGGCGGCTTCGACGATGCCGCGGTGAAGGCCTGGATGGTGCACTGGTTCACGACCGGGCTTACGGCCGTCGAAAAACGCCTTGCCAGCGAAAGCGCCACCGGCAAGTTCTGTCACGGCGACCAGGTTACCATCGCCGATATCTGTCTGCTCAGCATCACGGTGATGCTGAGGGTTCTGAAGATCGAGGTGACGGATATTCCAACCATTGCAGCGATCGTCACGCGCGGAGAGGCGATGGACGCGTTTGCCAAGGCCGACCCGATGAAGCAGACGGGCGCACCGAAGGCGTAGATCAGCCCTGCTCCCTCTCCCGCCCTTGCGGGGGAGGGTCGGGGTGGGGGCAGCCCCATGTGACGTCGGAGTCGCGTTGACGTCGGAGATTGCGGAGACACCCCCACCCTGGCCCTCCCCCGCAAGCGGGAGAGGGGACGCGCGTCATTGCGACGATGCGTTCGATGCATCACTTCCCACAAACAAAAATGCCCGGCTTTCGCCGGGCATTTCGTAACACTCTGCAAAAGCAGCACGCTTACGCGAAGGCTTCCTTGCTCTTCTCGGCGCGCTTGCGGTCGGTGGCATCAAGATGCTTCTTGCGCAGGCGGATCGACTTCGGGGTGATCTCCACCAGCTCGTCGTTTTCGATATAGGCCAGCGCCTTTTCCAGGGTCATGCGGATCGGCGGCGTCAAACGCACCGCTTCGTCCTTCGACGTGGTGCGGATGTTCGACAGCTGCTTGCCCTTGAGAACGTTGAGTTCGAGATCGTTCTCGCGGGTGTGCTCGCCGATGATCATGCCCTTATAGACCTTCCAGCCCGGCTCGATCATCATCGGACCACGATCTTCCAGCTTGAACATGGCATAGGCCACGGCTTCGCCCTGGTCGTTCGAGATCAGCACGCCGTTGCGGCGGCCGGCGATCTCGCCCTTGTAGGGCAGGTAGTCGTGGAACAGGCGGTTCATGATCGCGGTACCCTTGGTATCGGTCATGAGTTCGCCCTGATAGCCAATCAGGCCGCGGGTCGGCGCGTAGAACACCAGACGGAGGCGATTGCCGCCGGACGGACGCATCTCGATCATCTCGGCCTTGCGTTCGCTCATCTTCTGAACAACGACGCCCGAGAATTCCTCATCGACGTCGATGACGACTTCCTCGATCGGCTCGAGAGTGTTGCCGTTCTCGTCCTTGGTCAACACCACGCGGGGACGCGACACGCTGAGCTCGAAGCCTTCGCGGCGCATGTTCTCGATCAGGATCGCGAGCTGCAATTCGCCGCGGCCCGATACGATCATCGAATCCTTGTCGTCGGCCTCGACCACCTTGAGTGCGACATTGCCTTCGGCTTCGCGCAGCAGACGATCGCGGATCAGGCGGCTGGTGACCTTGTCGCCTTCGGTGCCGGCGAGCGGCGAGTTGTTGACGATGAAGGACATCGACACGGTCGGCGGATCGATCGGCTGCGCCTGGATCGGCGTTTCCACCGACGGATCGCAGAACGTATCGGCGACGGTGCCCTTCGGCAGGCCGGCGATGGCGACGATGTCGCCGGCTTCGGCGAGGTCGATCGGCACGCGCTCGAGACCGCGGAAGGCCAGGATCTTGGTGATGCGGCCGGTCTCGACGAGCTTGCCGTCACGCGAGATGACCTTGACCGACTGGTTCGGCTTCACCGAGCCCGAGGCAATGCGGCCGGTGATGATGCGGCCGAGATAGGGGTTGGCTTCGAGGATGGTGCCGAGCAGGCGGAACGGGCCTTCTTCGACCACCGGCGGCGCAACATGCTTGATGACGAGATCGAACAGCGGCTTCATGCCGACGTCATGCGACGCGTCCGGGCTGTCGGCCATCCAGCCGTTGCGGCCCGAGCCGTACAGGATCGGGAAGTCGAGCTGATCGTCGGTGGCGTCGAGCGCGGCAAACAGGTCGAACACCTCGTTCACGACTTCGGTGATGCGGGCGTCCTGACGGTCGACCTTGTTGATGGCGACGATCGGCTTGAGACCGAGCTTCAGTGCCTTGCCGACCACGAACTTGGTCTGCGGCATCGGGCCTTCAGCGGCGTCGACGAGAACGATCACGCCGTCGACCATCGACAGGATGCGTTCGACCTCGCCGCCGAAATCGGCGTGGCCCGGGGTGTCGACGATGTTGATCTGGGTGTCTTCCCAATGCACCGAAGTACACTTGGCGAGAATGGTGATGCCACGCTCTTTTTCGATGTCGTTGGAATCCATCGCGCGTTCCTGAACGCGCTGATTGTCGCGATAGGTGCCCGACTGCTGCAGGAGCTTGTCGACGAGGGTGGTCTTGCCGTGGTCGACGTGTGCGATGATAGCAATGTTGCGCAGATTCATGTGTCTTCTTCTGGTTCGACGAACGGATGCCCGGAGCTGTTCTACAAGACGTCGGTCCTGCGCTCCATGCGCGACCAACCCTGCCTTGCCTGAAAACGCGCTGGGGCAATCCCTGCAAAAGCAAACCCGGCCAATGGATGAAGGCCGGGCTCTCGGGCGCGTTGCGGCGCAATATAGTCAGGAATCTCCCAAAAACAATGTGAATCTGCCCTGTGCGCCAATGAAGAACATCGTCCCGCCCGGCCCGTACCGGACACGTTACCCCAGTTTCGGGTCCAAAACCGTGCTCCAGAGGGCCGTATCGGCCCGATCCCGCAGGGTGACGGTCATTTGGCCGGACGTCCCCTCGATTTTCACATGGCCGAAAAACTGCATTCCGGCCGACGGTGGCAGGTTCTGCCTGCCCGGCCCGGGGGCTTTCACATAGCGGACCTCGGGGCCGAAGGTATTGTCCATCGCACCCGGACCGAAGGTGCCGGCGTGGAACGGGCCGGAGACGAACTCCCAAAACGGCTCGAAATCCTGGAACTGGGCTTTGTCCGGATTGTAATAATGCGCTGCCGTGTAGTGCACATCGGCGGTGAACCAGACCGTGTTGCGGATGCCGGCGGTCTTGATGAAGCGCAGCAGGTCGGCGATTTCCAGTTCGCGGCCGCGTGCCGGGCCGTCGCCCTGAGCGATGGCTTCCGAGCCCTTGTGATTGACGGCGTCGTCTTCGACGATGATGCCGATCGGCATATCAGATGCGATCACCTTCCAGGTTGCCCGCGACTGCATCAGCGCACGCTTCAGCCAGGCCATCTGCTCTGGCCCGATGAAATGCGCCGCGGGGCCGTAGCTCTCCTCCAGGTTTGGCCCGTTGGCGCCGCGATAGCTGCGCTCGTCGAGCATGAAGACGTCGAGATGCGGCCCGTAATTCAGCGCGCGATAGACCCGGCCGGGCTCGGCGAGCTTCGGCCGCACCGGATACATCTCGTGGAAAGCACGGGCGCCGCGCGCAGCCAGCAGCGTGATGTCGCGCTCTTTATAGGTCGCGGGCAACTGCTTGGAGAGCGACCAGTTATTGGTGACCTCGTGATCGTCCCATTGGCCGAAGATGGGAATCTGCGCGTTGAAGGCGCGGACATGCTCGTCGAGCAGATTGTATTTATGCGCCGCACGGAATTCGTCGAGCGTCTC
>SDZE01000167.1 GCA_004173095.1 Bradyrhizobiaceae bacterium | reverse complement strand
ACTCCACCGCCGCATGAGCGGCACCGTTTGTCAGATCGGATCTCTGGCGCGGCCTTCGGGCTTTTTGGCTGCACTGCACAAATAAGCCAAGGCACGCGGTGAAAATAGCCCATCTACTGGGTCTGTATGATGGGAAATTGCCCACTAGGAGCGCCAATTGCCATAAGACGTGGGAGAAAATCAATCGCGTGGGCAGCGGAAGGTCAAACGAGAAAAGCTGATAAGTAATTTAATTACAAGATGTTAGAATATAAACCGTCTTTTGCAGCAGCAGATTATATAATGGGCAGAAGTGCACTGGATCACAGAAAGTGTGAATTCGTCCCACTTTGGCGCGCCAGTCAGCCTCCGCATCGATCGTGCAGCGTCAGCCGGAAACGGTCGTCCTCGCGATAGGCGATCCCGACCCATGCAACCGGACATGCCGCCGCTGCGGACGCTTCGCTGCTTGCGATGATCATCGAAATCGCTGGTGATGTCGGAAACGCGTTGCGGCAAACGTTCTTGAGGCAGCGATACATATCAAAGGACGACCCATGCTCTACGCAATTCTGGCCTATCACGTCGAAGAGGTCGTCGTGTCCTGGACTGCCGATCAGGACACCAATGTGATGGCCGGGCTTCACGAGATCCACGAGAAGCTGACGACTGACGGCCAGATGGGACCGGCCGCGCGGCTCGGCGGCACCAAGGGCGCGTTCACCTTGCGCGGCCCTGGTGCTGGCGTGGTGATCGACGGGCCGTTTGCCGAGACCAAGGAGCAGTTGCTCGGTTTCTACGTCATCGACTGCGCAACGCGCGCAGAGGCGATTGCGATTGCGCGTGACCTGCGGCGGGTGAATCCATCGGCGGTGTATGAGATCCGGCCGATCCAGCTATTTCTGCCCGGCGCGCCGAAGGATGCGACGCATGCCTTGTCGGACCACGTCAGGGGTAACGTTTAAGATGGGTTTCGCCGGCTTTGGGCCCGCGCTCAACGCATCCTAAACGCCACCGCTTCAGCCCTGTTGTTCGCCGAACGTCTGGCGAAACGGATGCGCGGGATAGACGCCGACGATCCTGAACTCGCGTGAGAAGAATTTCAGTTCTTCCAGCGCAAAAGCCAGATTGCGGTCGTCGGGATGGCCGTCGACATCCGCATAGAACTGCGTGGCGAAGAACTCGCCATCGACCATGTAGCTTTCCAGCTTGGTCATGTTGACGCCATTGGTGGCGAAGCCGCCGAGTGCCTTGTACAGCGCGGCAGGAATGTTGCGCACCCGAAACACAAAAGACGTGACCAGCGCCGCGGAGCCCTGATCCGCCCACTTGGCGTCCTTCGACAGAATGACGAAGCGTGTGGTGTTGTGGCTCTCGTCCTCGACGTCCTCGGCCAGAATATCCAGCCCATAGATCTCCGCGGCCAGGCGCGGCGCGAGCGAGCCGCAGCTTTTATCGCCGCGCTCGGCGACGATACGCGCCGAGCCGGCAGTGTCTGCGGCGACGATCGAGCGGACGCCGAGCTTGCGGATCAGACGGCGGCATTGGCCGAGCGCGTGAACGTGACTCTCGATGGTCTTGAGATCCTCGATTTTCGCACCGCGTGGCGCCATCAGCTGGTGATGGATCGGGATGAACCATTCCCCGATGATGTGCAGGCCTGACGCCGGCAGCAGATGATGGATGTCGGCAACGCGGCCGGCGATCGAATTCTCGATCGGGATCATGCCGAGATCGGCCTCGCCCGACGTAATCGCCGCCAGCGCATCCTCGAAGGTGGCGCAGGGCAGTGGCTCCGCCTGCGGAAACGCCTCGGCGATCGCATTGTGGGAATTGGCGCCGGGCTCGCCCTGGAAGGCGATCTTCAGGATCTGATGCTTGGGAATGGTCATGGCGGGCCTTGTATCAGTCGGTCAGCTATTTGCCAGCAGGCGGCGTGCCGTTTCCAGGTCGTGAGGGGTATCGACGCCGAGCGGGACGGACTCCACGATCGCGGCGTCGATCCGCATGCCGGCTTCCAGGGCGCGCAGTTGTTCGAGCTTTTCACGCAGCTCCAGCGTCGATGGTGCGAGTTTGACAAAGCTCTCCAGCGCGGCGCGGCGATAGGCATAGAGCCCAATGTGATGATAGCGCGGGCCGTCGCCGTAAGGCGCGGTGGCGCGGGTGAAATAGAGCGCGCGCAGCCGATTGGGGCAGATCGGTGAGCCGATCAGCTTCACCACGTTCGGATTGGTGTGCTCGTCATCCTTCCGGATTTCGGCGGCCAGCGTCGAAAGATCGACCCTGGGATCGTCCAGCATACGCACCGCAGCCGCAATGTCGCCGGGCGGGATGGTGGGCAGGTCGCCCTGAACATTGACGATGGTCTGGATCATTCCGGCCGGATCCAGCCTGCTGAGCGCCTCGAAAATCCGGTCCGAGCCCGATGGATGGTCCGGCGAGGTCATGACGGCCTCGAAGCCATGCGCGGTGACCGCATCGGCGATCTCGGCGGTATCGGTGGCAACGGCCACGCGACCGATGGCGGCCTCGCTGGCGCGCCGGGCCACATGAACGATCATCGGCAATCCCCCGATATCAAGCAGCGGTTTGCCCGGCAGACGGGTGGCGGCCATCCGGGCGGGGATGAGCACGAGGGTGCGGGGATCGGACATAGGTGAAAGGCTCGGCAAATCTGGCTCGAATTCCGTCTGTCGGACCCGGAAACCATGATGCAGATCAAGGGCGAACCCGGGTGCGCGGCGTTTATACGGGTTGCCAGAACTAGGGCAAACCGTTATCTCGATCAGGCAGGCCGGCTGGGCCTGTAGACGTGATTCATGGGCGCGTCGGGGCCGTGGGAGCGGCCTTCCAATGACCTGAAACGGGCGTGGGGCTTACGGAATATGGACTCTTTCGAACTTAACAAGATCATGGGGGCCATCCTCGGCACCTGCCTCGTGCTGATGGCGACGAATTTCACGGCGCAGGCAGTGTTTGCACCCAAGCCCGTGGAAAAGCCCGGTTACGACATCGCCGTGAAGGAAGAGCCCGCAGGCGGCGCCAAGGCGGCTGCTGTGGCCTCCGAACCCATCGAGAAACTGCTGCAGACCGCGTCGGTCGAGAAGGGCCAGGCTGCCTCGAAGAAGTGTGCCTCGTGCCATACCTTCGAGAAGGACGGTCCTAACCGCGTCGGCCCGAACCTCTACGGCGTCGTCAACGATCACGTCGGCCAGGGCCGTAACGGTTTCAATTTCTCTGCAGCCATGAAGGCCAAGGGCGGCAACTGGGGATTCGAGGAGCTGAACAAGTTCATCGCCAATCCGAAAGGTACCGTGCCCGGTACGGCCATGGGCTTTGCGGGCATCCAGAAGGACAGCGAGCGCGCCGATCTGATCGCCTATCTGGCCACGCTGGCGGAAAAGCCGGTGCCGCTGCCGACCGCGGCCAAGTGACGATCGAATAACGATCGCGCAGCGATCAGATTTTTGCGCTTTTGACATATTGGCGCGACGGTACGGCCGGGCCCTCAGCCCGGCCGTTGTCGTTTGTAAATTACCAAAGCTTAAGCGGGACGTTTGGCCGCAACGGGCTAGGATGCAACCACGGCGATGGCTGGTATCTTGCGGGAAAGCCGGCATAATCCGTCGAACCCTCGCCTCAAATGGCCGTTCTACTCAATGCTCGGTATGCTCCGGTTCACAGGATACAGCACATTGACGATCTCCCGACGCCGCCTTCTCAAGACTTCCGCCTTTGCCGCCCTCACGCCCATGCTCGGCGGGATCGGCAGTCTCCCGGTGAGCGGAGCAGCGCAGGCACAATCCGCGGCCACCGGTGGTGCTGCGTGGCGCCATGCGCTGTCGCTGTTCGGCGAGGTCAAGTATCCGGCGGATTTCAAGCGCTTCGATTACGTCAATCCGGACGCGCCGAAGGCGGGCTCCGTTCGCCAGATCGCGCTCGGGACCTTCGACAATTTCAACCTCGTCGTGTCCGGCGTGAAGGGCAATCTCGCCAGCGCCGTCGGCCTGATCTACGAGTCACTGACCACGGCCTCGCTTGACGAGGTTTCGACCGAATATGGCCTGCTCGCCGAAGCCGCCAGTCATCCCGACGATTATTCCTGGGTGTCCTATCGCCTGCGCCCGGAAGCCAAGTGGCATGATGGCAAGCCAGTGACCGCAGATGACGTGATCTTCTCGCTGGAGTCGTTCAAGAAGCATCATCCGTTTTACTCCGCGTACTACAGTCATGTGGTGAAAGCGGAAAAGGTCGGAGAGCGCGAAGTCAGGTTCACCTTCGACGCGCCAGGCAATCGTGAACTGCCGCAGATCGTCGGCCAGCTCACGGTGATCCCGAAACACTGGTGGGAAGGCACCGACGCCTCCGGCAAGAAGCGCGATGTCAGCAGCACGACGCTGGAAGCGCCGCTCGGCAGCGCCGCCTATCGGATCAAGGATTTCGTGCCCGGCCGCAACGTCGTCGTCGAGCGCGTCAAGGACTATTGGGGCGCCAAGCTTGCCGTCAATGTTGGCAAGCACAACTTCAATGAGCTGCGTTACGAATATTTCCGCGACGGCACCGTCGCGCTCGAAGCCTTCAAGGGCGACCAGGTCGACTGGCGCAGCGAGAACAGCGCCAAGAACTGGGCGACGGCCTATGATTTTCCGGCGGTGAAAGACAAGCGGGTGGTTCTCGAGGAATTCCCGAACCGCGCCTCCGGTATCATGCAGGGCTTCGCCATGAATACCCGCCGCGACAAGTTCAAGGATGCGCGCGTTCGCCGCGCCCTGAACTACGCGTTTGATTTCGAGGAGATGAACAAGCAGCTGTTCTTCGGCACCTATGAGCGCATCTCCAGCTACTTCTATGGCACCGAGCTCGCTTCATCCGGTCTGCCGGAAGGCAGGGAGCTGGAAATCCTGGAGACGGTGCGTGCCGAGGTGCCGCCCGAGGTCTTCACCAAGCCCTACAGCAATCCGGTCGGCGGCAATGCTGAAAACGTCCGCAGCAACCTGCGCGAGGCCATGCAGTTGTTCAAGGATGCCGGCTACGAGATCCGCGATCGCAAGATGGTCAATGCGAAAACCGGTGCGCCGTTCGAGCTGGAATTGCTCGGCGAAGATCCGAGCTTCGAACGCATCCTGCTGTTCTTCAAGCCGTCGCTGGAGCGACTCGGCATCGGCGTCACCGTGCGTACCATCGATGCCACGCAATATGAAAACCGGCTGCGCAGCTGGGATTTCGACATGGTGGTGTCGTCATGGGCGGAATCATTGTCGCCCGGCAACGAGCAGCGTGAATATTGGGGCTCCAAGGCGGCCGATGCACCCGGCTCGCGCAACGTGGTGGGCATCAAGAATCCGGCGATCGACAGGCTGATCGAGCGTGTGATCTTTACCAAGGATCGCGCCGATCTCGTCGCCGCCACCAAGGCGCTCGACCGCGTGCTGCTTTGGAATAATTTCGTGATCCCGCAATTCACCTATAGCAAGGTTCGCACCGCGCGCTGGGACCGTTTCGGCCGGCCATCCGAACTGCCGAAATATGGCCAGTCCGGCTTCCCCTCGATCTGGTGGTGGGACGCCGAAAGAGCTGCAAAGACGGGCGGGCGCTCTTGAGGAGCTCGTTGCGCATGGCGCAGTTCAACCGTCGGCACGTTCTCGGTCTTGGTTTCGGCGCCATCGCCGCATCGCGTTTCAGCTCGGCGCGCGCCCAAGGCGCCAGCGAAGCGCATGGCATGTCGGCATTCGGCGACCTGAAATATCCTGCTGCCTTTCCGCATTTCGATTATGTGAATGTGAAGGCGCCGAAGGGCGGGGTGTTTTCGACGATCCCGTCGGTGCGTGCGTTCAATCAGTCGTTCCAGACCTTCAATTCGCTGAACGCCTTCGTCCTGAAAGGCGATGGCGCGCAAGGGATGGCGCAGACCTTCACGGCGCTGATGACGCGTGCCGCGGATGAGCCGGATGCGATGTATGGCCTGGCGGCGAAGTCTGTGCAGATTTCCGCGGATGGCTTGACCTATCGCTTCACGATGCGGCCGGAAGCACGCTTCCATGACGGCAGCAAGCTGACCGCGAAGGATGCGGCGTGGTCACTGACCACATTGAAGACGAAGGGGCATCCCATCATCGCCCAGCAGATGCGCGACGTGGTGAAAGCGGAAGCCGCCGACGATGCCACGCTGGTGGTGACCTTTGCCGACAAGCGCGGCCGCGATGTGCCGCTGTTCGTCGCCAGCATGCCGATCTTCTCGCAGACTTATTATGCCAAGCGTGAGTTCGACGAATCGACGCTGGATGCGCCGCTCGGCAGTGGTCCCTACAAGGTCGGCCGCTTCGAAGTCGGCCGCTACATCGAGTTCGATCGCGTCAAGGATTGGTGGGGCGCGGATCTGCCGGTCAGTCGCGGCATGTATAATTTCGACGTCGTTCGCTACGACTTCTATCGCGACCGTGACGTCGCGTTTGAGGGATTCACCGGCCGCAATTATCTGTTCCGCCAGGAATTCACGTCGCGTGTCTGGAATACGCGCTACGATTTTCCCGCCATCAAGGATGGACGCGTCAAGCAGGAGACCTTGCCGGACGATCGTGCCTCCGGTGCGCAAGGCTGGTTTCTCAACACGCGCCGCGCCAAATTCAAGGATCCGCGCGTGCGCGAGGCGCTCGGCTACGCCTTCGATTTCGAATGGACCAACAAGACAATCATGTATGGCGCCTATGAGCGCACGGTGTCGCCGTTCCAGAATTCCGACATGATGGCGAGTGGCATGCCATCGCCCGAAGAAGTCGCGCTGCTTGAGCCGTTTCGCGGCAAGGTGCCGGCCGAGGTATTCGGCAATCCTTATGTGCCGCCGGTCTCCGATGGATCGGGCCAGGATCGCGCGCTGTTGCGCAAGGCGATCCAGCTGCTCAACGAAGCCGGCTGCGTAATCAAGGATGGCAAGCGTCTCACCGCGCAAGGTGAGCCGTTCCGATTCGAATTTCTGCTCGATGAGCCGACCTTTCAGCCACATCACATGCCGTTCGTGAAAAACTTAGCGACCCTCGGCATCGAGGCCTCGGTGCGGATGGTCGATCCCGTGCAATTCCGCGCACGGCGCGACGATTTCGATTTCGACACCTGCGTCGAGCGGTTCACCTTTTCGAGTGTGCCGGGTGACTCGTTGCGGCCGTTCTTCTCGGCCAATGCTGCGGCGACCAAAGGCTCGAACAATCTGGCGGGGATTTCCGACCCGGTGGTGGATGCGCTGGTGGAAACGGTGATTGCCGCCGACTCGCGCGCCAAGCTGGTCATTGCCGCCCGCGCGCTCGATCGCGTCATCCGTGCCGGGCGCTATTGGGTGCCGCACTGGTATTCGAGCAAGCACAGGCTTGCTTATTGGGACGTGTTCGACCATCCCGCCGAACTCCCCAAATATCTCGATACGATCGCGCCCGAACTTTGGTGGGCCGTGGCCAACAAGACAGCGACCGAGCAGGCGAAATAAGATGACCGCATATATCGCGCGCCGCGTGCTCTTGATGTTCCCGACGCTGCTGGGAATTCTGCTGGTCTCCTTTGTCGTGGTGCAGTTTGCGCCCGGGGGGCCCGTCGAGCGCGTGATCGCGCAAATGAGCGGCGCCGATACCGGTGCGTCCCGCGCCACCGGCGCGTCATCGGGCGGCGATTTCGGCAGTCGTTCCCAGCCCGGTGCGGGCGCCGACGCGGTCAATTCGAAATATCGCGGCGCGCAAGGGCTCGATCCCGCCTTCATCAAGAATCTCGAAAAGCAATTCGGCTTCGACAAGCCGGCGCCGGAGCGTTTTCTGCTGATGGTCTGGAATTATGCGCGCTTCGATTTCGGCAAGAGCTATTTTCGCGATACATCCGTCGTGCAATTGATCAAGGAAAAACTGCCGGTCTCGATGTCGCTCGGGATCTGGATGATGCTGATCAGCTATCTGATTTCGATCCCGCTCGGTATCCGCAAGGCGGTGCGTGATGGATCGCGATTCGATACCTGGACCTCTGCCATCATCATCATCGGCTTTGCGATCCCCGGATTTCTATTTGCGATCCTGCTGATCATCCTGTTCGCCGGCGGGTCGTTCTGGAGCATCTTCCCGCTGCGCGGACTGACATCGGATGGCTGGAGCGAGTTTCCATGGTACTGGAAGATCATCGACTATTTCTGGCACATCACGCTGCCGTTGATCGCCATGGGGCTGAGCGCCTTCGCCACCACGACATTGCTGACCAAGAACTCGTTCCTCGATGAAATCCGCAAGCAATATGTGATGACGGCCCGCGCCAAGGGCTGCACCGAGCGGCAGGTGCTCTATGGCCATGTGTTCCGCAACGCCATGCTGATCGTGATCGCCGGATTCCCTGGCGCTTTCATCGGCGCGTTCTTCTCCGGCGCGCTCTTGATCGAGACGATCTTTTCGCTGGATGGGCTTGGCCTGCTCGGCTTCGAGAGCGTGCTCAATCGCGACTATCCCGTGGTGTTCGGCACGTTGTTCATTTTCTCGCTGCTGGGACTTGTCGTCGGCCTGATCTCCGATCTGGCCTATATGTGGGTCGATCCGCGGATCGATTTCGAGGCGCGGGAAGTCTGATGACCATCACATCCCCCATGCCCGTCGAATCCACCACGCAGGCGCCGCTCGGCGAGGCCGTGCCGCCGTCGCGTCGTCCGCTCGGGCTGTCGCCGCTCAACAAGCGCCGTTGGCAGAACTTCAAGGCCAACAAGCGCGGTTACTGGTCGCTCTGGCTGTTCTCGCTGCTGTTCATCATCTCGATGTTCGCCGAGGTGATCGCCAATGACCGGCCGTTCCTGGTCAAGTTCGACGGTAAACTTTATTTTCCTGCCTTCGTGACTTATTCGGAGACCGCTTTCGGCGGCGATTTCGAGACAGCTGCGGACTATCGCGATCCTTTCCTGCAGAAGCTGATCGCGGAGAAGGGGGGAAGCGTCTATTGGCCGCTGATCCGCTACTCCTACGATACCCACAATCTCGATCTGCCAACGCCTGCGCCATCGAAGCCGACATGGATGCTCACCGAAGAGCAGTGCAAGCCGGTGGTCGAGAAGAAGGGCCTCAAGGGGTGTCGTGATCTGGAATATAACTGGCTCGGCACCGACGATCAGGGCCGCGACGTGGTGGCGCGGCTGATCTATGGCTTCCGGATCTCCGTGCTGTTCGGCCTCACTTTGACGATCCTGTCCTCCATCATCGGGATCGCCGCCGGCGGTGTGCAAGGCTACTTTGGCGGCTGGGTCGATCTCGCTTTCCAGCGCGTGATCGAGATCTGGAGTTCAATCCCGTCGCTCTATCTGCTGCTGATCCTGTCGGCGGTGTTGGTGCCTGGCTTCTTCGTGCTGCTCGGCATCCTGCTCCTGTTCTCATGGGTCACGCTGGTCGGCCTTGTGCGCGCCGAATTTCTGCGCGGGCGCAATTTCGAATATGTCACCGCCGCGCGCGCGCTTGGCGTCTCCAATCGCAGCATCATGGTGAAGCATCTGCTGCCCAATGCCATGGTTGCGACCATGACGTATCTGCCCTTTATCGTGTCGTCCTCGGTGATGACGTTGACGGCGCTGGACTTCCTCGGCTTCGGCCTGCCGCCCGGGTCACCCTCGCTTGGTGAATTGCTGTCGCAAGGCAAGGCCAATGTGCAGGCGCCATGGCTCGGCTTCACCGGCTTCTTCGCCGTGGCGATCATGCTGTCACTGCTCATCTTCATCGGCGAAGGCGTGCGCGATGCATTCGATCCACGCAAGACATTCAGATAGGTCACGGCATGGACGCCATCAATCAGCCCTTGCTCGATGTGCGCGATCTCTCTGTCGCGTTTCACCAGGGTGATAATACGTCGATCGCCGTCAACAAAGTGTCGTTCGACATCAAGCGCGGCGAATGCGTCGCGTTGGTCGGCGAGTCAGGCTCGGGCAAGTCCGTCAGCGCGCTGTCGGTTCTGAAACTGCTGCCCTATCCGATGGCATCGCATCCGTCGGGGGCCATTCGCTTCAAGGGCCGCGACTTGCTCGGGATGTCGGAGAACGACATCCGCGCCATCCGGGGCAACGATATCTCGATCATCTTCCAGGAACCGATGACCTCGCTCAATCCGCTGCACACGATCGGTGCGCAGATCAGCGAGATCCTGCAATTGCATAACGGCGTGCGTGGCAACAAGGCGCGGACGAGGGTCATCGAGTTGCTGACACAGGTCGGCATCCCCGATCCCGAAACGCGACTCGGCAGCTACCCGCATCAGCTGTCCGGCGGGCAGCGGCAGCGTGTGATGATTGCGATGGCGCTCGCCAATGAACCCGATCTGCTCATCGCCGACGAGCCCACCACGGCGCTCGATGTCACCGTGCAGGCGCAGATCCTCACACTGCTGGCCGATATCCGCCAACGCCTGGGCATGAGCCTGTTGTTTATCACCCACGATCTCGGCATCGTGCGCCGGATCGCCGAGCGTGTCTGCGTGATGAAGAACGGACTGATCGTCGAGCAGGGGCCGGTCGAGCAGGTATTTACCTCACCGCAGCACCCTTACACGAAGGCCCTGCTTGCCGCCGAGCCGAAGCCGGATCCGGCGCCGCCGCAACCGGATGCGCCGGTGGTGATGTCCACCGACGATCTCAAGGTCTGGTTTCCGATCAAGCGCGGATTGCTGCGCAAGACCGTCGGGCATGTGAAGGCGGTGGATGGCGTCAGCCTCACCATCCGCCAAGGCGAGACTCTGGGCGTCGTCGGGGAATCCGGCTCGGGCAAGACCACGCTGGGGCTGGCTTTGTTGCGCCTGATTTCGTCGCAGGGGCCGATCGTGTTTCTCGGCAAGGATATCCAGGGTCTGCAGTTCAAGCAGATGCGACCATTCCGGCGCGACATGCAGATCGTGTTTCAGGATCCATTCGGCGCGCTCAGCCCGCGCATGTCCGTTGGCGACATTATTGCCGAAGGCCTCAGCGTGCATCAGCCGCAACTGTCGGTCGAGCAGCGTGAAGAGCGCGTGGTCAAGTCGCTGCAGGATGTCGGCCTCGATCCGGCAACGCGCTTCCGCTACCCGCATGAATTCTCCGGCGGCCAGCGCCAGCGCATCTCGATCGCGCGTGCGGTGGTGCTCGAGCCGCGTTTCGTCGTGCTCGATGAGCCGACGAGTGCGCTCGACATGCTGTTCCAGGCGCAAATGGTCGATCTGCTGCGCGAATTGCAGCGCAAGCGCGATCTGACCTACATGTTCATCTCGCATGACCTGCGCGTGGTGGCGTCGCTGGCCAGCCATCTGATCGTGATGCGCGATGGCAAGGTGGTGGAAGAGGGCCCTGCCGCGGAGCTTTTCGAACATCCGAAGTCCGACTATACCCGCGCGCTGTTCGCTGCTGCGTTCCGCATCGAGGCGGTGCCGGGCGAAGCGCCAGCGCCGTAACACGATGACCGACGACAGCCCCACCAGCGACATTGCCGACCGCGCCATCGATGTCGCGGTGTCGCCACCGGTGACGATCGCGCGGGGATACCTGCCCTATGAGCGCTACGAGGTCGCAATCATCCGCAGCGACGATGAAACCCTGCACCAACGGCGTGACGTTCTCCGCGCAGGCCGGGTTGCCGCGGTGCTGCCGATCGATCTCGATCGCGGCGATATTGTACTGATGCGCCAATTCCGGTTGCCGGCGCATCTCGCTACTGGGCGCGGCGAGATGGTCGAGATCGTGGCCGGCCGTGTCGATGGCGACGAGACCGCCATCGCTGCCGCCGCCCGCGAATGCCGTGAGGAGATTGGCGTCACGCCGGATCGTTTGATCGAACTCTACAGCGTGCTGCCGACTCCGGGGATCACCGACGAGTATGTCACGTTCTTTCTCGGCTTTATCGACAGCAGCAAAGTGCCGTTGCGCGGTGGCCTCGCCGACGAGCATGAAGATACGCGGCCGTTCGTGGTAAAGATCGATGCCGCCATCGCGGCGCTGGATCAGGCCCAGGTGTTTAACGGGTTGATGATCGGCGCCTTGCAATGGCTTGCATTGCATCAGGATCGTTTGCGCGATTATTCCGATCGCGCGACTAGTCCAGTCGTTTGACGCTCGTCACGTCGCTTCCGCCGGCCGCAATACGGGCAATCGCGTCTTTCGTGGATTCGATCGCCGTCATCATGTGATGCGCGTTGGCGTGCACGATCGTGTCGGCATCGCGGACGATGGCCACATGCCCCTTCCAGAAAACGAGGTCGCCGCGTTTCAGGGCGTGCAACTCGCTGTTGGACAGACCGCGGCCAAGTCCGTCCTCCTGCATGTCGCTGTCGCGCGGGCAACCGCTTCCGGCAGCTGTGAGCGCGACCTGCACGAGGCCTGAACAATCGATGCCGAGGCTGCTCTTTCCGCCCCATAGATAAGGCGTGCCGACAAAGCGCTCCGCAACCGCCACAAAATCGGGCTCGCGGAAAGCGAGCTCGGCGACATGCTGCGTCGGGATGTAATGCCCGTTACTGGCAACGACGAAGGACGCGGCCGTCTTCACGATGGACAGGCGCGCGCCGAGTGGCAGCGTGTCGACCGGCGGCAATTTGATCGAGGGGCCGGGGAACGCGAAGGTGCGCAGCGCGATCACTTTGTGGGTCGGCGCCGGGCCACGCGGATACAGAGCAAGATCGGAAATCCAGCCGACATAGCCATCGGATTCCAGCTGCCCCCAGGCCCATCCCTCGCCGTTGCGATCATACACCGTGACACGGTCGCCGCGCAGCGCCTGTGTGTCGAGCATCGCGCCGGCGAACGGATCGCGCCGCACCGACGTGACGCCATCGGTGATTTCCAATTCCTCGCCGACGACGAAGCGCTCGGCTTCGACCTGGCCCTCGAGATACTTCGCGGCGACATCGGGCCGCGCCGGCGTCAGACGTTTATCCATAGCGTTGGCTCAGCACTGCAAAGATCGCGCGCGCGGCCTGGCACTCGCCGCCTTCGGGGCGGGCGGGCTTGGCCGATGGCGTCCAGCCATAGATGTCGACATGCAGCCAGCGCGTCGCAGCACCGACGAAGCGCTGCAGAAACAGCGCACAGGTGATCGAGCCGGCAAAGCCGCCGGACGGCGCGTTGTTGATATTGGCGACTTTGGAATCCAGCCAGGCGTCATACGGCGCCCACAAGGGCAGGCGCCACAGCGGGTCATTCTGTTCGCGCGCGCAGGTGGCGACATCGGACGCGAGGGCTTCGTCATTGGTATAGAACGGCGGCAGGTCCGGCCCCAGGGCAACCCGTGCGGCACCGGTCAGGGTGCCGAGGTCGATCAGCAGGTCCGGCTGCTCTTCATCAGCGAAGGTCAGCGCATCAGCGAGCACGAGACGTCCTTCGGCGTCGGTATTTCCGATCTCGACGGTCGGCCCCTTGCGCGACTTGAAAACATCCAGCGGCCGAAACGCATTGCCGGCAACGGCATTCTCCACGGCGGGGATCAGCACGCGCAAGCGCAGCTTCAGTTGCGCGTCCATGATCATCTGCGCGAGCGCCAGCACATTGGCGGCGCCCCCCATGTCCTTTTTCATGATCAGCATGCCCGACGACGGCTTCAGATCGAGCCCGCCGGTGTCGAAGCAGACGCCCTTACCCACCAGCGTCACTTTCGGATGCGATGGATCTCCCCAGCTGAAATCGATCAAACGCGGGGCGCGCGTCGAGGCCATGCCGACGGCGTGGATCAAAGGGAAATTGGAAGCCACGAGGTCATCGCCGGTGATGCAGCTGAACGCGGCGCCAAATCGGCTCGCAAGCTGCTGCGCGACCTCTGCCAGTTGCTCCGGCCCCATGTCGTTTGACGGCGTATTGATCAGATCACGCGCGAGTGCGGCGGCTTCGGCGATACGGGTGATCTCGGCGATATCGACGCCTGCAGGCGGCACCAGCTTGGCCTTCGGAGCGTCGTTGCTGCGATAGCGCTCGAAGCGGTAGCTGCCGAGCGCGAAGGCGAGAACCGCAAGGCGCATGTCATGCGGCGCATTGTCGAAGCGATAGGTGCCTGGCGGCAGCAGGCCCGGCAGCGTGCCGGGACGAAAAGGGTCGCGATATGTTTCGCCGGCGTCTTCAATGCCGAACAGCACCTGCGCGATCGCGCCGTCGGCATCGGGTAGCGCGAGCCACGCTCCGGGCTTGCCACTGAATCCGTGGGCCGCAGCGAAAGCCTTGGCCGTGGCTGGCAGCGTCGCAGCGATCGCAGGCCATGTGCTTCTGGTGGCGAAGCTGATCGGGATCACCGGCGTCGTCGGTTGGGCGTCGAAGGCGGAATGCATGGCGAGGCTCGCGTTTGCGGTGGAGGGCCGTCTGCAGCCATCCAGGTCGACAGGTTGTGGCCGGCGATGCGGCTGCGGGGAGGCCGATTAACCAGCCATTAGGGTTAACACTCTATTGCTGGCGCATCGGCCCGTCGTTCGCATCATTGTTGAGTCCTTGTGTCATGCGTCAGCCTTTTTGTCTCGCGCGGTTTCTCACCACCGCAGCCACGACGGCAATACTGGCCGCCGGTCTCGCCGGCTGCAAGACCGCCGGCATGTCCGACATTACCGGCTCGGTCGGGCCGCGCGCCGAAGCGCCGCCGGCGATCGCATCACCGGCCGAAGCATCGTCGCGCGACATCGAGGATCTGGGCGCACGCTCGCGCGCCAATCCGCGCGATGCCGACGCGGCATTGCGCTATGGGCAGGCGCTGCGGGCCAATGGTCAGCGCGCACAGGCCGTCTCGGTGTTCGAGCAGGCCACCCTGAACAATCCCGGGAACAAGCAGTTGCTGGCGGGCTATGGCCGCGCTTTGGCGGATGCCGGCAATTTCCAGCGCGCCTTCGAGGTGCTGGGCAGCGCGCATTCCACGACAAATCCGGACTGGCGCATTCTCTCGGCCCAGGGCGCCGCCCTGGACCAGATGGGACGCCATGACGAAGCGCGCCGTTACTATGCGAGCGCGCTCAAGATCCGGCCCGAGGAGCCTTCGGTGCTGTCGAATCTCGGTCTGTCCTACATGCTGTCGAAAGACCTGCCCCAGGCCGAAGCCACCATGCGCCGCGCACAGCAGGGGCGCGGTGCGGTCGATCCGCGGGTTCGGCAGAATCTCGGACTGATCGTCGGCCTCCAGGGCCGTTTCAGTGAAGCCGAAACGATCGTGCGCGCCGATCTGCCGCCGGACGAAGCGGCGGCCAATGCCGCCTATCTCAAGCAGATGCTCAGCGCCAAGGGTGGCGCGCGGCTCAGCGGACAGGACGACGCGAAGCGCTCCTAAGCGCTGCGTCGTTTACTGCATCGCGGCGACCTTGATACCGGTCGGCCCGAGAATGACCACGAACAGCACCGGCAGGAAGAACAGGATCATCGGCACCGTCAGCTTCGGCGGCAGGGCTGCGGCCTTCTTCTCGGCTTCGTTCATGCGCATGTCGCGATTTTCCTGCGCCATCACGCGCAGGCTCTGCCCCAGCGGCGTTCCGTAGCGTTCGGATTGCATCAAAGCGAGACAGACGGACTTCACGCCTTCAAGGCCGGTGCGCTTGGCGAGGTTCTCGTAGGCCACCTTGCGGTCCTGCAAATAGGACAGCTCGGCCGTGGTCAATGTGAATTCCTCGGCGAGCGGGATCGACTGCGACACGATCTCGACGGAGACGCGGCGGAACGCGACCTCGATCGACATGCCGGATTCGATGCAGATCAACAGCAGATCGAGCGCATCCGGAAATGCCCGACGGATCGAGAGCTGGCGCTTGCTGATGGCGTTCTTCAAAAAGATCATCGGAGCCTGCATGCCGAACCAGGCTGCACCCACGCACATGCCGATCTTGATCGGCAGCGACTGCTCCATCCGCGAGATGACGAATACATAGAGCACCGCGAAAACGAGGAACGCGATCGGCGTGACCAATCGGAAGAACAGGAAGGTGACGTAGGGCGCGTGTCCGCGATAGCCGGCCATGACCAGTTTGTCGAGCGCGGCTTCCTGCGCCAGCCATTTGGTCAGATTGAAATCGCTGACCACTTTGGACACCAACTGCTTTGGTGTCTGCCGCAGCGAGACCTTGTTGCTATTGGCCAATCGGTCGCGCTCGCGCTGTCGCAGCCTCTCGCGCTCGCTGGCGACAGCTTTCATGCGCTTCGCAAGCCCGTCGCCAGCAAACAGCGGGACCAGCAGCGTGTAGGCCGTTGCCGTCACGGCGATGGCCGCCATGAGCATCATCATGAAGCGGGTGTCGTGCAGCTTTGCGATCAGTAGATCAACCATGACGCACCATCAGAAATCGAAATTGATCATCTTCTTCATGACGAAGATGCCGCAGGACATCCATACAACGCAGGCAGCGAGCATCAGGCGACCGGTGGGATGGGTCCAGAGCAGCGAGATGTAGTCGGGCGTGCTGAGGTAGACCAGCAGCATCACGATCGGCGGCAGCGACCCGATGATGCCGGCGGACGCCTTGGCTTCCATCGACATCGCCTGGATCTTCTCTTTCATCTTCTTGCGATCGCGCAGCACCTTGGAGAGGTTGCCGAGCGCTTCCGACAGATTGCCGCCTGATTTCTGCTGGATCGCGATGACGATGCCGAAGAAGTTCGCTTCCGGAAGCGGCATCCGGTCATAAAGCCGGGCGCAGGCTTCGCCGAGCGGCATGCCGATGGTCTGCGTCTCGATGATGGCATTGAACTCGCTACGCAATGGCTCGGGCGCATCGGCAGCCACCACCTTCAGCGAATCGAACAGCGGCAGCCCGGCCTTGATGCCGCGCACGACCACGTCGACGGCATCGGGCAGTGCGCGCAGAAACGCATTTTCCCGCCGCTTCTTGAGAAATCCGAGAATCCAACGCGGCAGGCCGAAGCCGGCGGCGAAAGCGAGACCGGCGCCGGCCAGCAAGCCGCCCCCGAACAGCACGGCCATGGCGAAGGCAAACAGGCCGACCATGGCGGACACAACGAGAAACTTCTGCACGGTCCAGTCGAGGCCGGCCTGCGCGATGCGGGTGCCGAGCGGAACCTTGCTCTTCTCCTTGTTGCGGGCCTCGACTTCTTTCAGTGACATCTCAACCTGGTCGCGCTTGGAGCGCTGGGCGCGATCGACGGAGCGCGCCTTCGGCTCCGTCCGCGCGACCGTGGAGCGGCGTTCTTCGGCTTTTCTCTCGCCGGACAGATGCGGATAGAGGAAAACCCAGGCCAGGCCGCCGACTGCGACCGTCGCCATGAAAGCCAATGCGAGCGCCTGCATGTTCATCGGCTGCTCCCCTAGACGTTTGCTGCGACTTCGGCTGCGTCGAGTGCCGCCGCCAGCCGCTTTTCTTCGCCGTAATAACGCGCACGTTCCCAGAACTTCGGCCGGCCGATACCGGTGGAGCGATGCCGCCCGACAATGCCGCCATTCGCATCCTCACCCAGGATGTCGTACAGGAAGACATCTTGGGTGATGATGGTGTCGCCTTCCATGCCCATCACTTCCGTGATGTGGGTGATGCGGCGCGAACCGTCACGCAGACGCGCGGCCTGAACGATGACGTCGATGGACGCGCAGATCATTTCCCGGATAGTGCGCGAGGGCAGCGAGAAGCCACCCATGGTGATCATGGATTCGCAACGCGACAGCGCTTCACGCGGATTGTTGGCGTGCAGAGTGCCCATCGAGCCGTCATGGCCGGTGTTCATCGCCTGCAACAGATCGAATGCCTCGGGGCCGCGGACTTCGCCGACGATGATGCGTTCGGGACGCATGCGCAGGCAGTTGCGCACCAGTTCGCGCATGGTGACCTGACCTTCGCCCTCGATATTCGGCGGACGGGTTTCCAGGCGCACCACATGCGGCTGCTGCAGCTGCAGTTCGGCGGCGTCTTCGCAGGTGATGATGCGCTCGTCTTCGTCGATGTAATTTGTCAGGCAGTTCAGAAGCGTCGTCTTGCCCGAACCGGTACCGCCGGAGATCAGCACGTTGCAGCGGACGCGGCCGATGATCTGGAGGATCTGCGCGCCTTCCGGCGAAATGGCGCCGAACTTGACCAGCTGGTCGAGGGTCAGCTTGTCCTTCTTGAATTTACGAATCGTCAGCGCTGGTCCGTCGATGGCCAGCGGCGGCACGATGGCATTGACGCGCGAACCGTCGGCAAGGCGCGCGTCGCAGATCGGCGAGGATTCATCGACGCGGCGGCCGACCTGGCTGACGATGCGCTGACAGATATTGAGCAGCTGCTGATTGTCGCGGAAGCGGATGCCGGTCTTCTGGATGCGACCGGCGACTTCGATGAACACGGTGCCGGCGCCGTTGACCATGATATCGGCGATGTCGTCGCGCGCCAGCAGCGGCTCCAGCGGTCCATAGCCGAGCACGTCGTTGCAGATGTCGTCGAGCAATTCCTCCTGCTCGGCGATCGACATCACGATGTTCTTGATCGCGATGATCTCGTTGACGATGTCGCGGATTTCCTCGCGCGCGGATTCGCCGTCGAGCTTGGCCAATTGTGCCAGGTCGATCGCTTCGATCAGGGCGCCGAAGATGGTCGCCTTGACCTGATAGTAGGTATCCGAACGGCGTTCGGCCACCGGCGGCGGGGCCGGGC
>SDZE01000534.1 GCA_004173095.1 Bradyrhizobiaceae bacterium | reverse complement strand
ATGAGACGCCACAAGAACAACTTGCTGTCCCGTGTCGAACCCTCCGCATTTGAGGAACTTGAGAAGCATGTCGTTGTCGCCGAACTGGCGCCGGGCGAGGTGCTTGCGGAAGCGCACGGCACCATCGAGAAAGTGTATTTTCCACATGCGGGGATCGTTTCCTGCGTGGTCGAGCTTGCAGGCGGCGGTGCAATCGAAACGGGCATGATCGGCCGTGACGGTGAATTCGGCGCAGGACTTGCGCTCGATGGGAGGGTCTCACTCAATCATGTCGCCGTGCAGGTTGGAGGGACAGCCTCGATCCTCGATGCGCGCATGATCGTGCCGCTGGCCGAGAAATATCCGTCGTTCCGTCGCTTGATGCTATCCTACGAACACTTCAAGCTCGCGCAGGTGCAGCAGACGGCTGCTTGCAACGCCGTGCATTCGGTGCAGGCGCGAACCTGCAAATGGTTGCTGCGTATGCGTGAACTCGCTGGCGACGAACTCAACGTGACGCAACAGTATATGGCGCAGATGATGGGTGTCCGTCGGACAAGCATCACAGCCGTCGCCATCGACCTGCAGAAGGCGGGGATCATCTCCCACAGCCGCGGTCGCATTCAGATCATCGACGCCGCAAAGATCCGACAATTGGCATGCGAGTGCCATGACGATGTGAGCGCTCACTACATTCGCCTGTTTCCGCCAATACCGGATTACGAATTGACCGCTATGCGCGGCGCGTTGTGATGATGGTTCGTTCGATCTGAGCGATTACGGCTGAACACGCCTCGATCCGCAGGGGCGCATGCTAAGATCGACCAAGCGCAAGCAGCGCGTCGCAAGTCAGCGCCGTGTGTTGGCCGCATCCCATCTCAAACACGATCTCGCTAAGATCCCCGCGCGCAGTTGCCAGTCCCGCGCCGCGCAAGCTCATGCATCAAGCGTGAACGTCGCCGTCATGTCGGATATCGAAAGACGTCAGCAGTCGCTGTGCATCGACCTCGCAACTCCGATCCATGATCGCTTGCGCAGGCCGCAGAAAATTCACTGAGATGAATGGTGGGCGCACAAGGGATCGAACCTTGGACCTCTCCCGTGTGAAGGGAACGCTCTCCCGCTGAGCTATGCGCCCGGACGTCGCGTGCGGTCGGGTCGAGATGCGACCTTAAACCAAAAGGCCGGGCGGGGCCCGGCGATGCGTGACGTCAGTGGCGCGATTTAGGGAATTGGGGGCGGGGGTGTCAAGCACGCCCTGCCGGTTGCGACCACATTGTTGCGACCGATGGGGTTTCCGGCCGGATCAGCCCGGCTGCCGGGCCCGCGAGGCATGCGCCTGCAGCGCCCGGATGCGGTCGGCCAGGGTGCTGTTGGGGGCGAAACCGGCGTCGTTGGCCGGTCGCGGCTGGCCGGCGGGGTCGGCGTTCAAAATCGCCTCGATCGGCGAATTCGGTCCTTCCAGCGCCATCGCCATCTTGGCCACTTCGGCGGCGATGTCGTTGATGCGCTCGCGCAGCAAGGCGTTCTCCATCCGCTCGGTGGCCCAGGCGGATTCGGCCTGTTGGTGGATGGTGTTGAGATCGCGCTGCAGCTTGCTGCGCTCCTCGCGGGCGAGGCGGAGTTCCTCCTCCATGGCGGCCTTTTCGGCCCGCAGCCCCGCGACGAGCTGCGAAGACTTGCCGCCGGCATTGGCGGCGATCTCGACGCGCAGATCGCGCATGGTCTGCTCGGTCGCCTCATGAGCCTGGCGCAATTGCGCATTCTCGAAATCGCGCTCGGCAAGCGCCTTGGTCTGCTCCAGCAACTGGGCTTCGAGTTGATCGACGCGATTACCGAGCAGTTCGGCTTCATGCACCTGGATCGCCAATTGCTGGTCCAGATCGGTGACGCGGTGATTGAGACTCTCGACGCGGGCGCGCGCTTCAGAAAGCTCGCGTGACGCGGTGGTGGATTCGCCGCGCTGTAGCTCGAGCTTGTGTTGGGTCGTGGTAAAGTCCTGCTCGGCAAGGCCGAGGCGGCTTTTCAGCTCCTCGACCTGCGTGCGCACCGTCACCAGTTCGATCTGGCGACCTTCGGCCGTCTGGGTGCGGTCGTCGAGTTCGGCGGTGATGCGGGCCAGCTCGTTCTGCTTGTCGGTCAGGGCCCGGTTGGCGGCGGCGAGCGCTTCGGTCTTGGCGGCGAATTCGGTTTCGGTGATGGCGAGCTTCTGCTTCACCGCGGTCTCGCGGTTTTCCAGGTCGAAGATCGCGGCGGTCTTTTCGCTGAGCTCCACCTTCATCCGATTGATGGCGTCGGTCTTCTTGCCGAGCTCCGCGAGCTGACTGGTGGTCTTGCCCTTGAGCTGCTCGACGCTCATCTCCAGCCGCCGTGCGGCCATGGCGAATTCGGCGCGCAGCTGATCTTTGTCGGCCTGGATTTCGGCCATCGACAGCGGCGTCGCCGCTTCCAGCCGACGCGTGGTGAGGCGCACCGCGCGGTTATGCACCAGCGGCATGATCAGCAGGCTGGTCAACATCGCCGCCAGAAAACCGATCGCCAGATACATGATCGGCTCGACCATGGCATTGTGCTCCCACGCGCTGAAAACTCGCGGTTAACATGCCATGCGCGCGCAGGCAAAAACAGCGTAACGCTTCGTTAACCTTGACGCGCCGTGCTCAGAACGGATTCCAGGTCGCGCTCGGCGTGAATTTGAGATAGCCGATATTGGCACCGAGCCGCAGACCAAGGCCGGATCGGATAGGCACCAGCACGATATTATTGGCGGTCAGCGCCGTCATGCCAAAGCCGCCGATGATATAGGCGGAGCCATCGATGCCGCCGAAGCGCTGATAGATCGCCTGCGTGGCCGGCAGGTTATAGACCAGCGTCATGGTGCGGGCGCCGTCGCCGCCCCAGTCGAAGCCGAGCGAGGGGCCCTGCCAGTAGACGCGCAGATCACCGGCATTCTTGGTGTACAGCGTGCCTTCGCCGTAGCGCAGGCCGGCGACGATGGCGCCGGAGCCTTCCTCGCCCAGAATGTAGCCATTCGGCAGGCCCCATTGGCTGACCGCTTTCTCGATCACCGATGCCAGGCCTCGCGAGACATTGCCGAAAAAGCGATGACCGGCGCCGACCAGTTCGTCCGACCGGTAGGTGTCGGGCGCTTCGCGCCCGCGCTGCTGGGCCGCGGCCGGCGACGTGGTCATCGTGACCGTGGCGAGTGAAATCGTGGCGAGCGTGAAGGCGGCAAGCGCCGACGCTGCCAGGCGTGATGCGAAGGTCATGAAAAGAACCCCTGGTAATCGATCTTGAGACCGCAGTTTAACCGGATGCTGAGAAGCGACAGGTTTAATCGGCGGTCAGTGTCCCCGAGTCTGCACAATATCGGAATGAACTATGACGGCACAACGGCGGGATTGCTGCAGGATTGGTCGCGGATTCGCCATGATCACGCTTCTGGCGTACCTGGTGCACCCATCCTGGGCCGGCACGAACGAGCGTATCGTCACCGATCGGTATACCGGTCTGGCCATCGGCGGCTTCGACCCGGTCGCCTATTTCACCGATGCGGAGGCCCGAACGGGCTTGCCGGAGCTCGAATTGACCGAAGATGGCGCCGTCTGGCGGTTCAGCAATGACGGCAACCGGGTCGAGTTCGCTAAACATCCCGAGATCTATGGGCCGCAATTCGGCGGCTATGATCCGGTCGACGTGGCGCGCGGCATTTCGATCGCCGGCAATCCGCGGCTGTGGTTGGTGACCGGCCAGCGGCTGTATCTGTTCGCGCGGGAGGACAGCCGCGCCGCCTTCGCGGCCGCGCCGGCCAAATTCCTGGCCGCGGCGCAGCGGCAATGGCAGGGCGTGCAGGAACGGCTCGCGCGCTAGGTTCGCGCGGCCCGCTCTCCCCAGGCGATGAATTCCGGGACGATGAAATCTGCCCGCCGCCCGCCGAATTGTAGCGGCTGGCCGTGGCTGTCGGCAACGTGGCCGCCCGCCGCGGTCACGACGGCATGTCCGGCTGCCACGTCCCATTCGCAGGTCGGCGACAGCCGCGGATAGATGTCGGCCTGGCCCTCGGCGACGCGGCAAAATTTCAGGGCCGAGCCGAATTCCTGTCGCTTGGCGCCGGGCCTGCTGGCGATGAAGGTCTCGCTGCGGATATCGCCATGGGATCGGCTGACGGCCGCCACCCACGGCTCGCCCGCCGGCGGCATTGGCCGGGTTCGGATGGCCGTGGTTCGACCGGTGGTAAGGTCCGGCTTGATCTCGATACGCTCCGCGCCGCGCCCGAGCAGGCCGCGCCAGATCAGCCCCAGCGCCGGCGCCCCAACGATGCCGAATGTCGGCACGCCGTCCACGACCAGCGCGATATTGACTGTAAATTCATGCCGTCCGGCAACGAACTCCTTGGTGCCGTCGAGCGGATCGATCAGGAAAAAGGCGCCTGCATAGGGCGGCCGGGCTAGACGCAGCTGCTCCTCGGACAGCGCCGGAATGCCCGGACAGAGCCGCGTCAGCCCCTCGCAGATCACACGGTCGGCGGCGAGGTCGGCCTCGGTCACCGGAGAACCGTCGGACTTGCCTTCGACGGTCATGACGTTCCGGTTGACGGCCAGAATGGCCGCGCCGGCCTGCACGGTCAGTTGGGTCAGCGGCTCCAGCAGCGCTTCGATGCTGCCCATGGCGAGGTGCGGAAGCGAATCGGCGGTCATGGCAAGCTTTCGTATCTCGCTCGTGATTGTGGTCGTGTCATCCGCCGTGAAACCCATTGGCGGCGGCGGTGGCCGGGCTGATCTGTGCAGTGTATCAAGCCAAAGAGCAAATGTTTGATTCGCCGTCCCAGTTCGCGGCTGCAGGAGCCTTATTCATGTCTGATGCACCTTCGCCCGGTCCGGTCCCCGACGCGCTCGAGCTTGCCGCGCTGCTGTCATCGCGCGTCTGTCACGATCTGATCAGCCCCGTCGGTGCCATCGTCAATGGCCTCGAAGTGCTCGACGACAATCCGAAGCCGGAAGACAAGGAGTTCGCGCTCGACCTCATTCGCAAAAGCGCGAAGACGGCGTCTGCGCGTCTGCAGTTCTGCCGTCTGGCTTTCGGAGCCGCGGGCTCGGCCGGTGCACAGATCGACCTCGGCGATGCGCAGAACATGGCGCGCGGGCACCTCGAAGACAACAAGACCAAGATCGAGTGGAATCTGCCGCGCCTGTTGCTGCCGAAGAACAGGGTCAAGCTTCTGCTCAATATGATGATCATCGCGCAGCAGACCATTCCACGCGGCGGTGTGTTGAAGGTCGATCCGCTCGGCGATGGTGAGCCCACCGGATTTCGCATCACCGCGACCGGCCTGAATGCGCGCCTGCCGCAGAACATTGTCGATATGCTCACGGCGGAGCAGGTCGGTAATATCGATGCGCATGCCGTACAGCCATACTACACGCGGCTGCTCGCCGAAGGCACGCAGCTGAAAGTCTCGATGGCTCTGGAGAACGAGGCTGCGGTTATCACTGCATCCTGACGACGTTCTGTTGCAGCTTATTTAACGAACTGTTTACGGGTCGCCCAAGCAGGCGGCCCGTTTTCGTTCGGGCGCATTGGTTCGACACCTTCTGCTCGCTCTTTCAGGGAATGCTCAACTAATATTAAACGCTTTGCGGTGAAAGTGGCTTCACTTCGATAAGGGTCACGCGACGGCGCGGATCCCGATTGTGTGAAGGCTTACTTTCATGGACGATCTTCTCCGCGAGTTTTTGACGGAAACCAACGAAAGCCTGGACACGGTTGATAACCAGCTTGTCCGCTTCGAGCAGGATCCGAATAACGCGAAAATTCTCGATAATATTTTTCGCCTGGTTCATACGATTAAAGGTACTTGCGGCTTTCTCGGGCTGCCTCGTTTGGAGGCGTTGGCCCATGCTGCCGAAACACTGATGGGTAAATTCCGCGACGGAATGCCCGTGACAGGCGCGGCGGTGACGCTGATCCTCACCACCATCGACCGTCTGAAAGAGATTCTCGGGCAACTCGAAGCGACCGAAGCCGAACCCGAGGGCGTCGATGACGATCTCATCGGCGAACTTCATGACATGGTCGAAAAGGGAATGGACGCGATGAACAATCCGTCTCCATCAACGGCGCCTGAGCCGCCGGTCGTCACGGAGTCGCCTCCGCTGCTCGTGCAGACGCTGGAACGCGAACTGCGCCCCGGCGAAGTCTCGCTCGACGATCTCGAACGGGCTTTCCGCGAAACAGAAACCGAAATTCATCCTGTCGTGGCGGCTCCCGCGCTCGCGCCGGTCGCGGCCGCTCCTGTCGTCGAGCAGAAGCCCGCGGCTCCCGCCGCTGCAGCGCCGGCCGCCAAAAAGAAAACAGCAGTCGAGGTCGATCATCCGGAAAGCGCCGACAAGGTCGCCAACCAGTCGATCCGCGTCAATGTCGATACGCTCGAACATCTGATGACCATGGTTTCGGAGCTGGTGCTGACCCGCAACCAGCTGCTCGAAATCTCGCGTCGGCATGAAGACACCGAATTCAAGGTGCCGCTGCAACGTCTCTCCACAGTGACGGCCGAGTTGCAGGACGGCGTCATGAAGACGCGCATGCAGCCGATCGGCAATGCCTGGCAGAAGCTGCCGCGCATCGTCCGCGATCTCGCCGGCGAACTCGGCAAGCAGATCGAACTCGAGATGCACGGCGCCGATACCGAACTCGATCGCCAGGTGCTCGATCTCATCAAGGATCCGCTGACGCACATGGTGCGCAACTCGGCGGACCACGGCCTCGAAACTCCGGCCGAACGCGCCCAGAACGGCAAGCCGGAGCAGGGCACGATCCGGTTGTCCGCCTATCATGAAGGCGGCCACATCCTGATCTGCATCGCCGACAACGGCCGCGGCCTCAACACCGAACGGATCAAGGCGAAAGCGATCCAGAACGGTCTGGCGAGCGAATCCGATCTCGAAAAGATGACGGAAGCGCAGATCCACAAGTTCATTTTCGCACCGGGCTTCTCGACGGCGGCGGCCGTCACCAGCGTGTCAGGCCGTGGCGTCGGCATGGATGTGGTGCGGACCAATATTGACCAGATCGGCGGCACCATCGACATCAAGTCGGTGGCCGGCGAGGGCTCCAGCGTCACCATCAAGATCCCGTTGACGCTCGCCATCGTATCCGCGCTCATCGTCGAAGCCGGTGGCGATCGCTTTGCGATCCCGCAGCTCGCGGTCGTCGAGCTGGTGCGCGCGCGCGCCAATTCGGAACATCGTATCGAGCGCATCAAGGACACGCCGGTGCTGCGCCTGCGCAACAAGCTGTTGCCGTTGATGCATCTAAAGAAGCTGCTGCAGATCGACGACGGGTCGTCGACCGATCCGGAGAACGGTTTCATCGTCGTCACGCAGGTCGGCAATCAGACCTTCGGCATCGTTGTCGACGGCGTCTTCCACACCGAGGAAATCGTCGTCAAGCCGATGTCCACCAAGCTGCGTCACATCAACATGTTCTCCGGCAACACCATTCTCGGTGACGGCGCGGTGATCATGATCGTCGATCCCAACGGCATCGCGCAGGAGCTCGGCGCGCAAGCGTCCAACATGGGCGAGATCGCCGATGAGAACGCGGCTGCGCGCGCCATGGGCGCCGAGCAGCTGACCTCGCTGCTGGTGTTCCGCGCCGGATCGTCGCAGCCCAAGGCGGTGCCGCTCGGCCTTGTCACGCGTCTCGAAGAGATTGGTGTCGACAAGATCGAATTGTCGAACGGCCGCTACATGGTGCAGTACCGCGATCAGCTGATGCCGCTGGTGCAGATGGAGAACGTGACCGTTCGCACATCGGGCACTCAGCCGATCCTGGTATTCGCCGACGATGGCCGCGCCATGGGTCTCGTCGTCGATGAGATCGTCGATATCGTCGAAGAGCGCCTGCATATCGAAGTGGCGTCCGGTCGCGATGGTATCCTCGGCTCGGCCGTCATCAAGGGTCTCGCCACCGAGGTGATCGATGTCGGTCACTTCCTGCCGCAGGCTTTCGCCGACTGGTTCTCGCGCAAGGAAATGCGCCTGTCGGCGACGGCACAGTCGGTGCTGCTGGTCGATGACAGTGCCTTCTTCCGCAACATGTTGTCGCCGGTGCTGAAGGCGGCCGGTTACAAGGTGCGCGTCGCGACCAATGCGCAGGAAGGTCTGAGTGTGCTGCGCTCGGGCCAGGAATTCGACGTCATCCTGACCGATATCGAAATGCCCGACATGAACGGCTTCGAGTTTGCCGAGACCATCCGGGCCGATCAGAAATACGGCCACACGCCGATCATCGCGCTCTCTGCGATGATCTCGCCGGCCGCTATCGAACGCGGCCGTCAGGCTGGATTCCACGACTACGTCGCCAAGTTTGATCGGCCCGGCCTGATTGCCGCGCTGAAGGAACAGACGGCCGACGTGCAGCAAGCGGCTTGAGGGGAAACGACATGTCCAACAACACCAACGTGACCCATACTGCCGACGGTTCAGTGACTGAATACGTCACCACCATGATCGGCGGACAGCTGTTTGGGATGCCGATCTCGCGCGTCCAGGACGTTTTCATGCCCGAGCGCCTGACCCGCGTGCCGCTGGCGTCTAGCGACGTGGCCGGTGTCCTCAATCTGCGCGGCCGCATCGTGACCGCGATCGATATGCGTTCGCGTCTCGGTCTGCCGAAGAACGACGACGGCAAGCCGCCGATGGCGGTGGGCGTCGAATTGCGCGGAGAATCCTACGGTCTGCTGATCGATTCCATCGGTGAGGTTCTCAAGCTTGCCGACGACAGCCGCGAAGTGAATCCCGTCAATCTCGATCCGCGCATGGCGAAAATGGCCGATGGCGTTCATCGTCTCGATGGCCAGTTGATGGTCGTGCTCGACGTCGATCGCGTGCTCGAGATCCCGACTGACAAGCTGGCCGCGTAACAGCGGTAACTGGACGATCCTGTCCGCGGAGAAAGTGTTCCGTCAGGGACATGAAAAATGAGGCTCATATGAAGACTTGCTTGGTCGTCGACGACTCCAGCGTCATCCGCAAAGTGGCCCGCCGCATTCTCGAAGGTCTCGATTTCGAGATCACCGAGGCGGAGGACGGCGAGAAAGCGCTCGAAGTGTGCAAGCATTCTCTGCCGGATGCCGTGCTGCTCGACTGGAACATGCCCGTCATGGACGGTTACGAATTCCTGCGCAATCTGCGCCGGATGCCGGGCGGGGATGCGCCGAAAGTTGTATTCTGCACCACCGAGAACGACGTCGCGCATATTGCCCGCGCGCTGCATGCCGGTGCCAACGAATACATCATGAAGCCGTTCGACAAGGATATCGTGTCGGCGAAATTCGCCGAAGTCGGTCTGATCTGATTGTTCGCGCCGGCGCTCAATTAGGGCGCCGGCGAATTTTTCTAGTCAATGCCTTTATGTCGAAGTGCATTTGTTGCGTCTGGTGAGTTGATGAGTGTTGCTGTGATCAGTCCGGCTGCGGTCGAGTCGCGTTATGAGCCGTTGCGCGTGATGGTCGTTGATGACTCGGTTGTCATTCGCGGTCTGATCTCGCGATGGATCGACGCCGAGCCGGACATGACGGTGGTTGGATCTCTGCGCACCGGTCTCGATGCCGTCAATCAGGTCGAGCGTATCAACCCTGACGTCGCCATTCTCGATATCGAAATGCCCGAGCTCGACGGCATTTCGGCGTTGCCGCAACTGCTGGCCAAGAAGCGCAACCTGATCGTCATCATGGCCTCGACGCTGACGCGCCGCAATGCGGAGATCAGTTTCAAGGCGCTGTCGCTCGGTGCTGCAGATTACATCCCGAAGCCGGAAAGCACCCGCGAGATATCCGCGGCCGACATTTTCAAGCACGATCTGCTGCAGAAGATTCGCCACCTGGGTGCACGTGTTCGCCGCCTGAAATCTGTCGCGAGCCCGTCGCTTGCACCGACGTCGCCGACGGTCGCTCCAGCCGCGCGTGCTGCACCGGTCGCGACCGCTGCGGCATCGACGTCCAAGCTGGTCACGCGGCCGTTCAGTGCGAGCATGCCGCGTGCGCTGCTGATTGGCTCCTCCACCGGCGGCCCGCAGGCGCTGATGGCTCTGGTGGCCGAACTAGGCTCAGTTATCGATCGCGTGCCGGTGTTGATCACCCAGCACATGCCGCCGACCTTCACCACGATTCTCGCCGAGCATCTCGCTCGCGCCAGCAAGCGCCCGGCGCATGAGGGGATCGACGGCGAGTTGGCCAAGCCCGGCACCATCTATCTCGCACCCGGTGGCAAGCACATGCGTGCGGCCAAGCAGGGCGCCAATGTCGTCATCGCGCTCGATGACGGACCGCCGGTCAATTTCTGCAAACCGGCTGTGGATCCGCTGTTCACCTCCGGCATCGATGTCTGGCAGGGCGGCGTACTCGCCGTGGTGCTCACCGGCATGGGCTCGGACGGCATGCGTGGCGGCAAGGAAGTCGTTGCCGCCGGCGGCAATGTGATCGCCCAGGACGAGGCCAGCAGCGTCGTCTGGGGCATGCCCGGCGCCGCCGCCAATGCCGGCATCTGCTCCGCCATTTTGCCGCTCAATCAGATCGGCGCAAAAATCAACCGCTTGTTCTCTGGAGATCGTTCATGACCCCCGCCGATTACGATTTCCTGCGCAAGTTCCTGAAGGAAAAGTCCGGCCTCGATCTGTCGGCGGACAAGCAGTATCTGGTCGAAAGCCGCCTGGTGCCACTGGCTCGTAAGGCCGGCATGGCCGGCCTCGACGAGCTCATTCAGAAGGTCAAGAGCGGCAACGCGGCGCTTTGCGGTGACGTGGTCGAAGCCATGACCACCAATGAAACCTTCTTCTTCCGCGACAAGACGCCGTTCGATCACCTGCGTGATGTCGTGCTGCCAGAGATGATTGCTGCGCGCAGCACGCGCCGTAGCCTGCGGATCTGGTGCGCCGCTGCATCGACCGGGCAGGAGCCGTATTCGATCGCCATGGTGATCAAGGAAATGAGCGCGCAACTCGCGGGCTGGCGCGTCGAGATCGTCGGCACCGACATCTCGCAGCAGGTGCTGGAGAAGTCGAAGTCGGGTCTCTACACCCAGTTCGAAGTGCAGCGCGGCTTGCCGATCCAGTTGCTGGTGAAGTACTTCAAGCAAGTCGGCGACATGTGGCAGATCGCGCCCGAGCTGCGCGCCATGATCCAGTACAAGCCGCTCAACCTGCTCACCGATTTCTCGCATATGGGCAAGTACGACATCATCTTCTGCCGCAATGTGCTGATCTATTTCGATCAGGACATGAAAACGCAGATCTTCGGCCGGCTCGCCAAATGCATGGAGCCTGACGGCTTCCTCGCGCTCGGTGCCGCCGAGACCGTGGTCGGACTCACCGATGGCTTCAAGCCGCATGCGGACAAGCGTGGACTGTATCGCCCGACCGCCCCGCGCGCGGCACCGTCGATCGTGCCGGCAATGGCCTCGGCGGGTTTGAAAACCGTGATGCCGATGCGCTGAATTGAAGGCGGATCAGGCGAAGCTTGATCCGCCGAGGTCTTTGCAGATCTGCCTATGCGATATCCGCACGGTCAGCGACAGCACGGCGTTCTTCCGCCCATCGCATCAACCGAACGTTCGCCAGCGCCGCGCTTCACAGGCACAAACAAAAACCCCGCCTTTCGGCGGGGTTTTCGTGAGAACGTTCAGGGAGTGACGCAGCACACCAGCCGTTTGGATCAGGCCGGGATGCGGATCTCTTCTTCGTGCGGCTCGCGCAGCACATAGCCGCGGCCCCACACGGTTTCGATGAAGTTGCGGCCTTCGGATGCATTGGCCAGCTTCTTGCGGAGTTTGCAGATGAAGACGTCGATGATCTTGAGCTCGGGCTCGTCCATGCCACCGTAGAGATGGTTCAGGAACATTTCCTTGGTGAGGGTGGTGCCCTTGCGGAGCGAGAGAAGCTCCAGCATCTGATATTCCTTGCCGGTCAGATGGACGCGCTGTCCGCCGACTTCCACCGTCTTGGTATCGAGATTGACCACCAGATCGCCGGTCTGGATGACCGACTGGGCGTGTCCCTTGGAGCGGCGCACGATCGCATGGATGCGGGCAACCAGTTCGTCCTTGTGGAAGGGCTTGGTCATGTAGTCGTCGGCGCCGACGCCGAGACCCTTGACCTTGTCCTCGATGCCGGCGAGGCCCGAGAGAATGAGGATCGGGGTCTTGATCTTCGACACCCGCAGCTGCTTGAGCACATCGTAGCCGGACATGTCCGGAAGATTGAGATCGAGCAGGATAATATCGTAATCGTAGAGTTTGCCGAGATCGACGCCCTCTTCTCCGAGATCCGTCGTGTAGACGTTGAAGCTCTCGGATTTGAGCATCAGCTCAATCGACTGCGCAACAGCGCTATCATCTTCAATTAGCAAAACGCGCATGCCAGTCCCCTTTAGTCGCCGCTGCGGGCGTCAGGTCGGCCGCCATACTTGCGGCACCAATAAACGCCTACGAACAACTGATTCGGATCCTGACAAGATATGGTTAACAAATGCTGATTCTCGGGCGCAAGCTCTAATCGTGCAATTTTGGTCGAATCGCCGTAAGATGTTGCGTCAGAGACTCTTTTTGTACCCATTCCCGTTCGAATTCCGCAGGTGGAATCGTATCTCACCGACCCCACCGATTCACACCGTCGTTCTGACGATACGAATGCTCTCAGTCATTCAAGACAGTGATGGAATGATTAACGATGCGGGTAAACACTCGGTTAAGCGACCGGCAGCAATGAGGCGAAACTTTAAAGCTTTCGCCACCAAACATTTACCTAGAAGGCGAGGATAAGGCGGCGAGGGCTCTAATTCGCAGTTGCCTCATGTCTTCGTAAGCCCTGTGTCCTCGAAAGCCGGGATCCCGTGAAAGCACTTGCCGAGCAGATCGCTGACATCGACGGCGTCAATATATATGGACGCGTGGTTGGCGTTCGGGGCCTCATGGTGGAGATCGCGGGCCCCATCCATGCCATGTCCGTCGGCGCGCGGATTGTGATCGAGACCGGCACCAGTCGTTTCATTCCGGCCGAGGTGATCGGCTTTTCAGGCGATAATGCGGTGGTGATGCCGTTTGCCGGGCTCGAAGGCGTCCGCCGCGGGTGCCGCGCCGTGATCGCCAATGCCGCCAGCATGGTGCGTCCATCGATCGCCTGGCTCGGTCGCGTCGTCAATGCGATGGGCGAGCCGATCGACGGCAAGGGGCCGTTGCCGCAGGGACCTGCGCCGATGCCGTATCGTGCCTCGCCGCCGCCGGCCCATTCGCGCAACCGGGTCGGCGCGCCACTGGATCTCGGTGTCCGCTCGATGAACACCTTTCTGACCTGCTGCCGCGGTCAGCGCATGGGCATTTTCGCCGGTTCCGGCGTCGGCAAATCGGTGCTGCTGTCGATGCTGGCGCGCAATGTCGATGCCGACGTGTCGGTGATCGGCCTGATCGGCGAGCGCGGCCGCGAAGTCCAGGAGTTCCTGCAGGAAGATCTCGGCGAAGAAGGCCTCGCGCGCGCCGTGGTCGTGGTGGCGACGTCGGACGAGCCCGCATTGATGCGCCGCCAGGCTGCCTATCTGACGCTGTCGATCTCGGAATTCTTCCGCGACCAGGGCAAGGACGTCATGTGCATGATGGACTCGGTGACGCGCTTTGCGATGGCGCAGCGCGAGATCGGCCTGTCCGTCGGCGAGCCGCCTACCGCCAAGGGCTATACCCCGACCGTCTTTACCGAGCTCCCCAAGCTACTGGAACGGGCAGGGCCCGGCACCGAGGAAGGGTCCATCACCGGCATCTTCACGGTGCTGGTGGATGGTGACGACCACAACGAACCGGTGGCCGACGCCGTGCGCGGCATTCTCGACGGTCACATCGTGATGCAGCGCGGCATCGCCGAGCGCGGCCGTTATCCCGCCATCAACATCCTCAAATCGGTCTCGCGCACCATGCCGCGGTCCTGTGATCCCGCCTATCTTCCGACGATCACCCGCGCCCGGCAGATCATGGCGACCTATTCCGATATGGAGGAACTGATCCGGCTCGGCGCCTACCGTGCGGGTTCCAGTCCCGAGGTGGATGAGGCGATCCAGCTGCATGAGCCGCTCGAGGCATTCCTGCGTCAGCGCAAGGACGAGGTCTGTGGATTGTTGGAGGGCTACCAGCAACTCCAACAAATCCTTGGTAGTTTGGCAACGGAACGCTAACTTTGTCACGTCATCATGACCGCCAGACAAGGAATTCGGCCGGCCGCACCCGTATGGGCGATCGGTTTTGTCCCGCTTTGAGACTGGGACTTCTGGGGAGTATGAGTCGATGAAGTCACGTGACACCCTGATCCGCCTGAAAAAGTTCCAGGTCGATGAGAAGCGCCGCCGCGTCAATCAGATCGAAGGGATGATCGCCGATTTCCAGCGCATGTCGGTCGATCTCGAGCGCGAGATACAGACCGAGCAGGATCGTGCGGGCATCCAGGATCCCGCCCACTTCGCTTATCCGACATATGCCAAAGCCGCGATCCAGCGTCGCGAAAACCTGACGCGCTCGGCCGATGAATTGCGCGGTCAGCTGGAGGACGCCAAGGCATTGCTCGCCGAGGCGTTCGAAGAACTCAAGAAGGTCGAATTGCTCGACGAGCGCGACCAGGCCCGTGCCCGCGAGGAGGAAAATGCCCGCGAGCAGGCCGACCTCGACAGCATCGGTCTGATGCGCGCCCGTATCGGCGCGGTGGCGTAAAATTACCGTCTCTTGTTGTCGCGATGCAGCGCGTCGCCATAGAGCTCTCCCGCAGAGCGGCCGATCAAGTTGATGCAAACCCGGGCCGCGAGGTCCGGGTTTGTCGTATCCACAGCGCGAACAGCGACATGGCTTGCGCATCGACATTCATGTTACGAGTTACAAATACCGCTGCACGACGTTTGGCAGCGAAAGGTAATTTTAGTTTCAGGAGACTGAATGCTTACGCCGGCAGAATTGGTTTGGCTCCTCGCCGCAGTTGCAAAAGGCGATGAGGCTGCATTTGAGCGCCTTTATACCGCTACGCGTGCGAAACTGTTCGGCGTCGTTCTCCGTATCTTGCGCAGACAAGATCTCGCGGAAGAAGTGATCCAAGAAGTCTATGTCAAGATCTGGAATAGCGCCGGCCAGTTTAACCCCGGCGTCGCATCGCCGATCACATGGATGGCTTCGATAGCGCGCAACCGTGCGATCGATGTCGTGCGCAAAAAAGGCGAGACGTCGATAGAGGAAGAGCCGGCCGCCATGGATGTCGCTGCTGATACGCCCGATCCGCTAGCGCGTCGCGAGATGACCGAAGAATTGCGGCGCTTGCTCGAATGCGTCGGCAGACTCGAGCCCGATCGTCAGAAGTTGGTGCTGCTTGCTTACTACAATGGCTGGAGCCGCGAGCAACTCGCCGTGAAGTTTGAGAAGCCCGTGAACACCGTCAAAACATGGCTGCGTCGGAGCATGTTGGACATCCGCGCATGTCTGGGACTGGCATGATGGACTATAGCGAAGACCATATTGCGCTCGCAGCTGAATATGCGCTCGGCACCCTCGATGCCGACGAGCGCGCACAGGTCGAGCAGATGATGTCCGTCGACAAGGACTACGCCGCCGTCGTGGAGTCGTGGGAGCGCGCACTCGCTGTGCTGAACCAGATGGTCGGCATGGTCGAACCGCGTCCGCACGTGTGGGACAACATCCGCAGCGCCATCGGTCTGTCCGGTGCGCAGGCGGCGCTGGTGCTGCCGTCGATGCCGCAATCGGAAGCCGCGCCGACGGAGGATGCCGCGCGCGCTCCGGAGCAGCCGGCCGACGTGCGCACTGACACATCTAATGTCGTCGTACTCACGCGCCGCGCACAGCGCTGGCGCGGCGTCGCGACCGCTATGAGCGCGATTGCGGCAGCGCTGATCGCGTTGGTCGGCGTTCAGGCAACGCGACCGGATCTGTTGCCGGCGGGCATGCGTCCGAAAGCGACACAGGTCGCGCAGACACCTGCGCCGACGCCCGCACAAGTCGCTGCGCAATCGCAATATGTCGCTTTGTTGCAGACCGACGCGACGTCGCCGGCCTTCATCCTTACCGTCGACGCTGCAACGAAGAATTTCACCGTGCGCAAGGTCGGTGCTGAGGCTCAGGCCGGCAAGAGCTACGAGCTGTGGATTGTATCCGACAAATTCCAGGCGCCGCGCTCGCTTGGCGTGATCGGCGGTGATGAATTCACCACCCGCGCAGCGCTGGCATCCTACGATCCGGAGACGGTCAATCAGGCCACCTATGCCGTGACCGTCGAGCCTGAAGGCGGTTCGCCGACCGGCTCCGCGACGGGGCCGATCGTCTATACCGGCAAGCTGATCGAAACCGTCCCGCCAACGAAGTAATTGTTCAAGTCGTCTTTGCGAGCGTAGCTGAGTAATCCGGAAGGCAACAGGAATCGGATTGTTTCGTTGCTACGCTCCTCGCAATGACGGAGTTGCGTGATCAACAGAAATGCCGACAAAAGAAAAACGCCCGTGGGGAGCGGGCGTTTTCCATTTCGCAGGCCACTTGGGGGGAGTGGGATCTGCTATGTTCGCAGGACGACCTTGGGGGACATCGCCTGCGAATTCCTGAAAGCCTCTAGCGGACCATGCTCGTGCCCGACGTCGCGGTGGTGACCGGCGCGCCGGCCTTGATCACACGTGCCGTCTGCGTGTAGCTCTGGTCCGAACTGATGCGTGACGAGATTCCGACGCCGGCCACGAAAATACCGGCGACGAGAGCAACAACCACCACCTTCAGGTGGGTCATGCGGTCCGCACTGTAAATCGAGTGGTTCATCGAACGCTCCTGCCATCGACTGACTAACTTCGACTAACGATCTGAACGTTGGTGTCTCGTTGTCAGCATCAGGTTCATCATCTGTGTGGCAAGAACGTAGTGTCGAGGCTCAACGTTCCAAAATTGCCATCACAAGATGGTGACAAGCCGTGATCGCAGCTGTGTCCGCACTCGAAAATCTGCGGTAATTATCGAATTAATTTATATTATTCAAATGGATAGGCGTTATTGTCGCAGTCTGCGTGGTGACGCCCGGAAAGCATTACTAATCCGCAAGACTCTTGTGTGTGACCAATTTGCATCGCCGTTTGGGCGGTGCTTCGTAACTTGCTCGCGGTTCAGATACTGCCAACTGTCTTCAAGCGGGCGCGCGGATGGATTTCCGCTTGTGACAGAACGGTGGTCTGGGATCGGAACCGTTCGACCAGCGAACGCACAAATGGGCGGATACCTGCCGAGGTCACCAGCACCGGCGCTTCGCCTTCGCGCGCGGCTTGTTCAAACCGATCGCGCACCGCCACCATGAATTCCGAAAGCCGCGATGGCTGCATTGCCAAGCTGCGTTCTTCGCCGGTGCCGATGATCGATTCCGCAAAGGCCTGTTCCCAATGTGCCGACAGTGCGATGAGCGGGAGATAGCCGGCATAGGAGGTGTTCTGCGCGCAGATCTGGCGTGCCAGGCGCGCGCGCACATGTTCGACGATGGTCGACGGGTTGCGCGAATAAGCAAGCGCGTCGGCGATGCCTTCGAGAATGGTGGAGAGGTCGCGCACCGAGATACGCTCGGTGAGCAACAGCTGCAGCACGCGCTGGATGCCGGAGACGGTGATGAGCGCCGGCACGATGTCCTTGACGAGTTCGCCCTGTTCTTTCGGCAGATCCTTGAGCAGCTTCTGCACTTCGCCATAGGACAACAGATCGGACATATTGCCCTTGAGCAGTTCGGTCAGATGCGTCGACAGAACGGTCGCCGCATCCACCACCGTATAGCCCTTGAGGGAAGCTTCTTCCTTCAGCGCCGCGTCGATCCAGGTCGCGGGCAGGCCGAAGGTCGGCTCGGTCGTGTGGATGCCGGGCACGGTGACCTGGGCGCCGCCGGGATCCATGACCATGAACTGGTTCGGCCAGATGCGGCCGGTGCCAGCTTCGACTTCCTTGATCTTGATGACGTAAGTGTTGGCCTCAAGCTGAACGTTGTCGAGGATGCGCACCGACGGCATCACGAAGCCCATCTCGACGGCCAGCGACTTGCGCAGCGCCTTGATCTGTTCGGTCAGGCGATCGGTGCCGTCCGGGCCGTTGACCAGCGGCAGCAGCGCATAACCGAGCTCGATCTTGAGATCGTCGATCTTCAGCGAGGCCGAGATCGGTTCTTCGGCTGCGGCTTGTGCAGCCTGCGCGGCCGCGGCGGCCGCCGGGCTGCCCGGTGCCGGTACCCCCTGTTGTGCCACGGCATCGCTGCGGGCCTTGTTGCGCTTGCTGGCGTTGAAGGCAAGCCAGGCCGAGCCGCCGCCGAGGGCGATGAAGGGCAGCATGGGAATGCCCGGCAGCAGCGCCAGGGTGAACATTACGCCTGCCGACATGCCCAGCGCCTGCGGATAGCCCGAGAACTGCTTGAAAAGGGTCTTGTCGGCGGCGCCGGTGATACCCGCCTTCGACACGAGCAGGCCCGCGGCCGTGGACACGATCAGCGCGGGCACCTGGGTGACGAGACCATCGCCGACGGTCAGCAGCGTGTAGGTGCGACCGGCTTCCGAAAACGGCATGCCTTGCTGGGCGACGCCGAT
>SDZE01000651.1 GCA_004173095.1 Bradyrhizobiaceae bacterium | reverse complement strand
GGCGTGTCGACCGTCCGAGAACTCAAGCACCGCAATCCCGCGCGCCTGGCCCAGGCGATGCGCGAGGCCAATGACAAGCGCAAACTGGTACGCGTGCTGCCATCGGAAAAATCCGTCGGCGATCTCATCGAAAAAGCACGCCAGCTGCCGCTGAAAATTTCGTACTGAACCCTCCTTGGGTTGCTGCCGTAGGGTGGGCAAAGCAAAGCGTGCCCACCACTCTCTGCATCACGGCACGGCCAGGTTGGTGGGCACGGCGCAAACGCGCCTTTGCCCACCCTACAGCCTACCGTATCCCCATCTTGACTCCCTCCCTGCCCGCGCGCACATCGACCGCATGATCGCGCCTGCCACCACCATGCCGCCCGTGCTTGCCGCCCTGTTGGCGCGGCCGGTTCCGGCCGTGATGGGCATTCTCAACGTCACGCCGGATTCCTTCTCCGACGGCGGCAATTTCGACGTGCCGGAGCGCGCGCTGGCGCACGCCCGCGCCATGATCGCTGCGGGCGCCGACATCATCGATATCGGCGCGGAATCGACGCGTCCCTATGGTTCGCAGCCGGTTTCTGCGGATGAAGAATGGCAGCGTCTCGCGCCGGTGCTGCCGGCACTGGTCGGGCTCGGCGTGCCGCTGTCCATCGACAGCATGAAGGCGTCCGTCACCGCGCGGGCGCTGCAAGCCGGCGTCGCCATCGCCAATGACGTCTGGGGCCTGCAGCGCGATCCCGACATGGCGCGCGTCGTCGCCGAGCATGGCGCGCCGGTCGTCGTCATGCACAACCGTGACAGCGTCGATGCGTCGCTCGACATCATGGCCGATATCGTCGCCTTCTTCGCGCGCACGCTGGAGATCGCCGCCAAGGCAGGCATCCCCGACAATCGCATCATCCTCGACCCCGGCATCGGCTTCGGCAAGACGCCCGAGCAGAGCATGATCGCGCTCGCGCGCGGCGACGAACTTGCACGCTTCGGCTTGCCGGTGCTGGTCGGCGCATCGCGCAAGAAATTCATCGCCACCGTCGTGCCGTCCGAACCACAACAACGGCTCGGCGGTTCGCTCGCCGCTCACCTGTTGGCGGTCCGGCACGGCGCAAAGATCATTCGCGCCCATGATGTGGCCGAAACCGTACAGGCACTGCGCGTCGCAGCTGCCATCGAGGACAAGCGCTGAGCGTCAGTGCAGCGACCAGGAAACATGCGATGACCGACATGATATTTATCAAAGGCGTTTCCGTGCATGCCCATCACGGCGTGCTCGATTACGAAGGCGTGGTCGGCCAGCGCTTCATCATCGATCTCGAGCTCGACACCGATATCCACCTGGCCTCGCGCAGCGACCGCCTGGCCGACACCGTGTCCTATGCCAATGTGGTGGCCACCGCCGTCGCCGCGTTCAAGGATGCCAACTACAAGCTGCTCGAACGCGCCGCCGGCGCCGTGGCCGACGCGATCCTCGCCGAATTTTCCAAGATCAGCGCCGTCAAGATCACCGTGCACAAGCCGCATGCGCCGATCGCTGCCATCTTCGACGATGTCGGCGTCGTGCTGCATCGCGCGCGGACCTGAGCCGGGAGATTGAACGATGGCGAGCGTCCTGATCGCGCTGGGCGGCAATGTCGGCGATGTCCGCGCCACCTTCCGCAAAGCCACCAGCCACATTTGCGGCATGACGCAGGCCGCGCTGGTGGCGCGCTCGTCCGATTATGAGACCCCGCCGGTCGGCGACATCCCGCAGGATCACTACGTCAATGCGGCGATCGAGATCGACACCGAGCTCGATCCGCACGCGCTGCTGTTCACGCTGCACCGGATCGAACACAAATTCGGCCGCAACCGCGTGGCCGAGGGCCGCTGGGGCCCCCGCCCTCTCGATCTGGACATGATCGCCTATGACGACGTGGTCATGTTCAAGCCGGAACTGACACTGCCGCATCCCGCGGCGACCGAGCGCGCTTTCGTGCTGGTTCCGCTCGCCGAAATTGCCCCGGATCGGGTGATCGCCGGAAAGACCGTCGCAGCGCATCTGGCGAAGCTCTCAACCGCCGGCATCGTGAAACTGCCGGACCTGCACTAAGCGCCGACCTTAACCTCCCCCCGCATCTTGCGCGGGGAGAGGGAACACCGTCCATATCCGCGCAGCCCCATGCTCCAACAGGCATTGGCAACCCCTTCCGGCCATGGCATTTTCGGGCGAAATACGAACTGTCCGGGAGTGAACCGTTTCACATGTCGATTGCGACTGACGACCTGCGGCTGGCCGCCGATTTCGCGCCCACGAGCTATGACGACTGGCGCAAGCTCGTCGATGGCGTGCTGAAAGGTGCGCCGTTCGAAAAGCTGATCGGCAAGACCTATGATGGCATCGCCATCCAGCCGATCTATGCGCGTTCCCCCGCAGCCCAGCCGATCGCCGGCCGCGCCGCTGCGTCGCCATGGCAGATCATGCAACGCATCGATCATCCGGATGCGGCCAAATCCAACCGTCAGGCCCTGCACGATCTGGAGAACGGCGCCACCGGCCTGACGCTGGTGTTTGAAGGCGCCAATGGCGCGCGCGGTTTTGGCCTCACGGCATCGCAGGAGACGATCGCAACGCTGCTCGACGGAATCCATTTGGATGCCGGCATCGGCATCGAATTGCAGGCCGGCCCGCAATCGCGCATGGCGGTGACCTATCTCGCCGACTACATCGCGGCAAAGGGCATCGACGCCGGCGCCTGCAATATCCGCTTCGGCCTCGATCCGATCGGCGCCACCGCAGTCTGGGGCACCAGCGCCTATAACTGGTGGGAGATGGCGCCGGCCGTCACTGACATCATCAAGAAACTGGCCGCGCAGGGTTTCAAGGGACCGTTCGCCGTCGCCGATGGCCGCATCGTGCATGATGCCGGCGGCTCCGAAGTCCAGGAGTTGAGCTACACGCTGGCGACCATGCTGGCCTATCTGCGCGCGCTCGAGGACCACAACGTCCCGCTCGAAACCGCGCGCGGCATGATCTATGCGCGCCTCGCCGCCGACGCCGATCAATTTCTGACCATGGCGAAATTCCGCGCGCTAAGGCTGCTGTGGGCGCGCGTCGAGGAGAGCTGCGGCCTGAAGCCGAAGCCGCTGTTCATCGCTGCCGAAACCGCATGGCGCATGCAGACCCAGCGCGACGCCGCGGTGAACATGCTGCGAGGGACCATGGCGACATTCTCGGCTGGCCTCGCCGGCGCCAACGCGATCTGCGTGCTGCCGCATACGCTGGCGCTCGGGCTGCCCGACTCCGGTGCGCGCCGCATCGCGCGCAATACCCAACTGGTGCTGCTGGAGGAGTCCAATCTCGCCAAGGTCACCGACCCTGCCGCCGGCGCCGGTGGCATCGAGGCGCTGACGCGCGAACTCTGCGACGCCGCATGGCTGCAGTTCCAGGACATCGAGAAGGCCGGTGGCGTCTTTCAGGCGCTGGGCAACAACCTGATCCAGCCCAAGATTGCCGCCACCCGCAACGCGCGCCAGAGCGCCGTCGCCAAGCGCCGCGACGTCCTCACCGGCGCCAGCGAGTTTCCGAACCTGCACGAGGCCCGCGCCAGCGTGCTGAAGGTCAAGCCGGTGCCCGCCAAGCCCTACGGCAAGGACAAGATCAAGTTTCCTCCGCTGGCGCCGATCCGCCTCGCCGAGCCGTTCGAGGCGCTGCGCGACAAGTCCGATCACCTGTTCGCCCGCAAGGGCGCGCGGCCGAAGGTGTTCCTGGCCAATCTCGGCACGCCCGCCGACTTTACGGCACGTGCCACCTTCGCCAAGAGCTTCTTCGAAACCGGCGGCATCGAGGCGATCGATAGCAACGGCTTCACGGACGCGACCGCGCTCGCCGACGCCTTCAAGGCGTCGGGCGCCGCGTTCGCCTGTCTGTGTTCGTCGGACAAGCAGTATGCTGTCCATGCCGCAGCCGCGGCACAGGCCCTGCAAAAGGCAGGCGCGAGGCATATCTATCTCGCAGGCCGGCCCGGCGAGTTGGAGGCTGACTTGCGCGCGGCCGGCGTGCAGGATTTCATCGTCGCCGGCGGCGATGCCCTTGCGATGCTGGTGCAGGCTTATGCGCGGATGGAGTGAGCCATGACGGCGAGCAAACCGATGCTGACCGGCGGCTGCCAATGCGGCGCGATCCGCTTTGCGGTGCGTGCCGCGCCGACCCGCGTCGCCATCTGTCACTGCCGGATGTGCCAGAAAGCATCCGGCGCGCCATTCGCATCGCTCGCCGATATCCCTCACGAACACTTCGCCTGGACCCGTGGCACGCCGTCGGCTTTCAAATCGTCGTCGATCGGCGAACGCGACTTTTGCGCAGCTTGCGGCACGCCGCTCAGTTTTCGCGAACTCGGCGGCAGCAAGATCGAGATCATGACCGGTGCCTTCGACCGGCCCGACCGCGTGGTGCCGACCTCGCAATTCGGAACTGAGTCCCGATTAGGATGGGTCGGCAATGTCTCCAACTTGCCGAGCAAGACCACCGCGCAAAATTA
>SDZE01000642.1 GCA_004173095.1 Bradyrhizobiaceae bacterium | reverse complement strand
ACCACCGACGCCGCCTCGCCGGGGATGTTGACCAGGATCGAGGTCGTCGATCCCCCATACATCGAGCCGTAATAGATGCCGGCCATCATGATGATGCCGGACTCCGGCGTGCCGGACAGCGTCACCGGCAGCAGCAGCGACATCGCCGAGATCGGCCCGATGCCGGGCAGCACGCCGACCAGCGTGCCGATGAAGACGCCGATGAAGCAGTACAGCAGATTGACGGGCAGCAGCGCGACGCCGAAGCCGTGAAACACATTGGTGAGGACGTCCATTGTATCGCTCCCTCACCCGATCTCGAATGTGCCCGTGGGCAGCATGATCGACAGTCCATGTTTGAGCACCCACCACACGCCCACCGGCGCCAGGATCGCGAGCGGCACCGCCAGCGTCCAGCGCACCGGATCGATGATCCGCAGCAACAGCAGCATCAGCGGAATGGTGGCGATCAGGAAGCCGAGCGGCTCCAGCGCGAAGGCATAGGCGATCAGGCAGACGATGATCAGCACCGGTTTGCTCCAGCGCACATCCTCCCAGCGCGAGCCGAAGGTCGGCCCGCCCTCGGTCACCGACGCCAGGATGATGCTGACGGCGAAGGCGCACATCAAGAGGCCCAGATAGAACAGCATGAAGCCGGAGCCGGGATCGTTGATGGTGCCGAGTTTGAGCTTGAGGCCGGAGCGGATCACGAACACGCCGAGGCCAAGGCCGATGACGCCGGTCCAGAATTCGGAATTGTTGAGACGGAAGGGCGGGCGCGTGGTGGAGGACATGAGGAGCTTTCGGTCATTTTGAATGGGCTGAATATCCACACGGAACGGCGGGTCCCCTCTCCCCTCCGGGGAGAGGGTTAGGGTGAGGGGGCGCCGCGCGCGACGTCATCTGTGGCAGCCCCCTCACCCGCCGCGCTACGCGCGACGACCTCTCCCCTCTAGCGAAGCTTCGCTTCGCGCGGGGGAGAGGTGAAGTAAGCAGAAGGCCGGCTAGCCCTCACTTCTTCCCCAGCCCGATCCCCTCGATCACCTTGCGCTCCGAATTTGTCACTTCGACCACGAACTTCTTGTAGCCCTCGGTGTTCTTGTAGTTCGGGATCATGTCGTACTTTGCGAGCGTCGCAATCACCGCCGGGTCCTCGATCGCCTTCTTGAAGGCGTCGTGCAGCTTGGCGACGATCTTCGGGTCCATGCCCTTGGGGCCGGCGATGCCGAACGGCGAGTCGTAGACCATCGGATAGCCACTCTCCTTCAACGTCGGCGCATCAGGAAAATTCGGCGACCGCTTGTCGGTCCACACCATCAGGAGACGCAGCTTGCCGGCATCGACCAGCGGCCGCCAGCCGGTGGAGTCCGCCTGCAGCATGGTGTGATTGCCGAGCACCGCGGCATTGGTCTCGGCGCCGCCCTTGAACGGCACTTGCGTCAGCTTGATGCCAGCCATTGCCGCAATCTGCTCCATGCCGACATGCAGCGAGGTGCCGGTGCCCGGCGTCGCATAGGTCACCTTGCCGGGATTGGCCTTGGCGAAATCGACAACGTCTTTCCAGGTCTTGAACTGCGACTCGGCATTGGTGGTGATGCCGAACGTGTAGCCGGTCAGATGAATGATGTAGCTGAAGTCCTTGTCCGGATTCCACGACACCTCCTGCATCAGCGGCAGCCTGAACACGGTGATGGGAATCTGCGAGATGGTGTAACCGTCCGGCTTCGATGCCGCGGCCATGGTGGCCGGTCCGACGGTACCGCCGCCACCGCCCTTGTTGTCGATCGCGATCGGCTGGCCGAGATGCTTCGACGCGGCATCCGCGATGGCGCGCATCGAGATGTCGGTGGATCCACCGGCCGGCCACGGCACGATCAGCGTGATCGGCTTGGTCGGATATTCCTGCGCGCGAACAATGGTCGCGGTGCCGAATGTCGCGATCGCGGCAGCAGCAATGGATAGCGAAATGGCAATGCGATTGCGTTGCAACATGAAGTCTCTCCCTCTTTCATCGTCAGCCCGGTTCGTGGCCGGGCTTATTGTTGTGGCGGCAATGTAGCGCGGAAATCGATGCTGCAAAGTGCGTCTTACGTCGTAGCGCTGCCGGGCCGGCAATGAACGATGAATTGTCCGCTGCTGCAATTCCTGTGGGCCCTTGCACATGCGACAAACAGTCCGCACGTCGCGGCAGGGCCGCGCTGAGCAGGACGATGACCGGTGGATTCCGGAATTTTGTCGAAGCCGATGTCGGATCGACCGTGCCCGCGTCGTCCTCGGTACAACACTGCATCAGCCGAAAGGACAACGCGTGAGCAAAATGATCTTCGTGAACCTGCCGGTCAGCGACCTGCCCCGCGCCATCGCATTTTACGAAGCGGTGGGAGCCAGCAAGAATCCGCAATTCTCCGACGACACCGCCGCCTGCATGGTGGTGTCCGACATCATCCACGTGATGTTACTGACCCATGACAAGTATCGGCAGTTCACCGCGAAGACGATCGTCGATGCCAGGACTGCCAGTGAAGTACTGATCTGCATCTCCGCCGACAGCCGCGACGAGGTCGATGGCATGATCAACAAGGCCAGAGCCGCCGGCGGCACTCTCGATCCGACGCCTGTCCAGGACTACGGCTTCATGTATGGCCGCAGCTACGAAGATCCCGACGGCCATATCTGGGAAGTGATGTGGATGGATATGGCAGCGGCCAAGTCCGCGATGGCGAGCTGAGCGCAAACGAAAGGACACGACGATGTCGAAGATTTCCCCGTGCATCTGGTACGCTACCGAGGCCGAACAGGCCGCGCAATTCTACTGCTCGCTGGTCCCCGGCTCCTCGGTCGACCGCGTCCAGCGCGCGCCGATCGATTATCCCGGCGGCAAGGCCGGCGATGTGCTGGTGGTCGGCTTCACGCTGGCGGGCCAGAGCTTCATCGGCCTCAACGGCGGCAGCGCCGCCAGTTTCAGCAACGCCGTGTCCTTCACCATCCATTGCGACGACCAGGCCGAGGTCGATCGTGTGTGGGACGCCATCCTGGCCCATGGCGGCAAGGCCAACGCCTGCGGCTGGATCAACGACCGCTGGGGCGTGCCATGGCAAATCGTGCCGAACGGCTTCACGGAACTGCTCGCCAGCGAGAATGGCGACGGCGCCAAGCGCGCCATGGCCGCCATGATGGGCATGATCAAGCTCGACATGGCCGCGCTGCAGAAGGCATTCGACGGCAACTAGACGCCGTTGCCAAGCAGCCAAGCCCTTGAGCGCGTGTCGCAATCGACGCTTCCCCGGATATCCGCTAACCGAATGGCGGAAAAGCGGATTTCCGGCGAAGGCTTGCTTGACAGGGTGTCCCGCGCGTCCTTATAAGCGGCCCGTTCACGATGCGGCCTGTTGGCTGCCGTGGCGCCTTGGCGGGGTAGCTCAGCTGGTTAGAGCACGGGAATCATAATCCTGGGGTCGGGGGTTCGAGTCCCTCTCCCGCTACCAAGTTTCTCCCGCATTTTGCCACCGATTTTCGGCTGCCGCATCTCGGTCTATGCAACGGGCCGAGCCGATGACGTGTTGGGTGGCCTCAGGCGCCGGTAACGTCACTGTCGTCGTCACCATTCGCCCCCCCGCGGTGCCCACGGCTCATGCCGTGACCAACCGCCCGGCCTCCTGCATGCCGATGTCGCGATCGTCGAGCAGATGAGCAACGATGGCCTTGTGGCTCTCGGTTTCGATCACCGCGAACGGATCCGGCGTCAGCAGGCGATGGTCGATCACCAGGCGCGACATCAGCAGCCGTCTCGCATCCCCGCGGCGCTCATGGATACGATGCGCTTCCCAGGTCATCGCGACGGCACTCGCCACATGATAGAGCGCGCTGGTGGCGCGGCGTGCATCGCCTTCATTGTCCGCACGGGCCGCCACCTCGTGCGCGAACGAGATCGCCCGGTCGGACAATGCATGCAGCCGATCGCGCCAGGCTTGCGGCACGCTCGGCGATTCATTGATCCGCTGATGCAGATCGGCCGCCAGCGCCGCCTCCGCGCCGTGCCGGCCGACGGCGCGCATCAACGCGTCGAGGGCCACGATATTGCCGGTGCCTTCCCAGATCGAGCCGAGATGGGCATCGCGCAGCAGCCGCGCGGTGGCGAATTCCTCGATGTAGCCGACGCCGCCGCGCATCTCCATCGCATCACCGCAGACCTTGCGCGCGTCACGCGTGGCGCGGAATTTCAACACCGGCGTCAGGATCCGCAGCAATGCCGCGGCGTCCTGGCTGCCGGCCTCGGCACGATCGAGCGCATCCGCGGTGAGGAAGCTCATCGACAGCCCCTGCTCGGTCGCCAGCAGGATCTTCATCAATTGCCGCCGCGCCAGCGGCATGTCGATGATGCGCTGGCCGAACACCACGCGATGGCGCGCCACGGTGATCGCGTCATGCCACGCCCGGCGCATCAGCGCGGTGGACTTCACGCCATTGGAGAGGCGTGACGAGTTCACCATCTCCGCCATCTGCACGAAACCGCGATCGAGCTT
>SDZE01000155.1 GCA_004173095.1 Bradyrhizobiaceae bacterium | reverse complement strand
GATCGTCTCACCGAGGCCGGCGCCGAAGTGCATATTGCCTCGCCCGAAGCCGGCGTTATCCGCGGCTGGTCCGGCGATGACTGGGGCCAGTCGGTCAATGTCGATGTCGCGCTGACCGGCGCCACCGACACCGATTACGACGCGCTGGTGCTGCCCGGCGGCCAGATCAACCCGGATCTGTTGCGCGTCAACGAGGATGCGCTGGCGCTGATCAAGTCGTTCTACGCCGCCGGCAAGCCGATCGCCGCGATCTGCCACGCGCCGTGGCTCTTGATCGAGGCCGGCATCGCCAGCAACCGCAAGATGACCTCCTATCATTCCATCAAGACCGACGTGATCAATGCCGGTGCGAAGTGGGAAGACAAGGCGGTGGTCACCGATGGCGGCATCGTGACATCGCGCAATCCCGGCGATCTCGAAGCCTTCTCGAAGAAGATCATCGAGGAGATCCGCGAGTCCAAGCATGTGAGGGCAGCGGCGTAACCGAGCGCCGCGCTCAATCCCGAACTGAGCACGAGGGCGGTCCATGGGGCCGCCCTTTTTGCTGAGAAGCCGCTGCCGTGCTGCGTCCCCGGGCGGCGCACACAAGCGGGGCGGGGGCCACGACGCCGCAAGCCCCAATCATGCGCGGCCCCGTCGCTTGCCCGTCATCCGTTCGCTGCTAGTCTTGCCGGACCGCAAACGGGGATGGCCAATGACTGCGACTGCACACACCACAGAGCCGGATGTCGATCAGCTGCTGCGCGCCAATCTCCTGCGCGTCTTCAACGAGCGCGATGCGGCCAAGCGGGCCATCGCGATGGACGAGCTGTACGTCGCCGATCCCGTGATGTTCGAGCCCACGGCCGTCGTGGAAGGCCGCAACAACATCGCGGATACGGCCGGCCAACTGCTTGCGCAATTCGGCCCGGATTTCACCTTCGTGCCCGACGGCCCCGCGGTCGGACATCACGGCCTCGCCGTGTTGCGCTGGCACGCCGGCCCGAAGGGCGGCCCGATCGCCGTCACCGGCGCCGACGCGGCCGAGATCGTCGATGGCAGGATTGCAAAACTCTGGGTCCTGCTCAACGCGCCGGCCGGGTGAGGCAAGGCAAGAGAAGGCAGGCAAGAGCAGCTGGCTGAACCCAGCATGGCGATGACGGTCGTCGGTGGTTCGACCGCGGGCTGTTCGATCTCGAAACCGTCTCGACGACGATCGACGCGGAGAGATCAAGGACGCCGGGCATGGCAGGGGGGCGTCGTCAGCCCTGGCGCTCACCTGTCATGGCCGGGCCTGAGCCGGCAACTCATCTGAAAACCGACGACGGCGGATCCCACGGTCCGCCGTTGTGTTGCGCGCCCCGCGCGCATCAATCCGGCAGCCGCGTCAGTTTCGGCCGCCACACACCGAGCGCGACATTCAGCGCGGCCACCGCCAGCAGCACCCACAGCGAGCCCTGTTCGGCACTCACCGACGCGGCGAGGCCGGCGACATCCGCTTCGCCCGCCAGCGCCCGCGCGCTCAATTCGGCTTCCGCCTGCATCGGACCCTGGATGCCGGCAAAGCCCCATTCGAACACGATGACGCCGGTCAAGACCTTCACCCACGCCCAGCCGGCATTCTGATAGCTGCGATTGGCGGCCATCGACAGCAGCCCCGCGATCAGCGTCAGCGCCAGCGACGGCAGCAGGATCCACGTCGCGATGGCGCCCATCGCGCCGCGCATCCGCGCATATTCCGCCAGCGCTGCGGGCGCCGGCGTTGTCGCCAGCAACACCAGGAGACACGCCATCGCCCCCATCAGGCCGATGGCTCCCAGCGTGTGCAGGAATTTCAGCAGACGTCGCATGGTGGTGATCGTGGCGCGGTGGCGGTGAGCCGGATGCTACATCGCGGGCGGCACAGGGGGCAACGTCACGCCAGCCTGGATGCGCCCAGCAATCCGGATATCCACCGCACGTCTCCCGCGGGCCAGCGGCACGCCGTCGTTGCCGTCAGCGAAGCGAGCAGCCGCTGAGCGGCACCATCGCTGGCACCGTCTATGGCGCTACGCCGACCCGAAATTGCCGAATGCGACGAAATTCGGTGGCTTGGACGAATTCGGCGGCGGAGCGCAGATGCCTTCGGAAAGGTACCTGATCGTCTGCATCAAACCGCTATAGGTAAAAGGCTTCGCGATGACCCCGTGCGAGCCTTCGAAATCGACCGGAATGCGTTTCGGGTTCGCGGTGACGAAAACGACATACGTATCCGACCATCGTTGCTTGACGAGATTGCAGGCATCGAGGCCGTTGCTTCCTTCAGCGAGGTTCAAATCGATGAAGGCGATATCGGGATGCTGGGGGAGGTCCAGCGCCGACAACTGCCCGACACTGGCAACGTCGCCCATCACGCAATGGCCCGCATCCTCGATCGCGCACTGCATATCCATTACGATGAGGGCTTCGTCCTCGATGAGAAGAACGTTCAAAGGAGGGGTCGGTCGGTTCATGTCTCGTCCTCGACCGGAAATGCCAACTCGAAACGGCTACCGGAAGGGCCGCTCCTGATCGTCACCGTCGCGCCGGCCTGGGCAGACAATTTCTGGATCAGGGTGCTGCCCAATCCCGTGCGAACGCTGCCGACATCATAACCTACGCCGTTGTCTTTAATAATCACTTCACCACGCCCGGCGGCTTGCCGGGCGGTGACGCTGATGATGCCCGTTCGATCATCCGGAAATGCGTGCTTCATCACATTCGTGAAGATTTCGTTGATCACGAGCCCAAGCGGCGAGGCGCGGCTGCTCAGCACCAGAACCTTGTCGCAGTTCGTCTCCACCGCGATATCCGTCCGTCCCGTCAGTGCGATCACGTCCGAGATGAGGTTGGCTGCGTAGCCGCCGACGTCGAACGTGGTGAATGTGTCAGCTTCATAGAGGCGGCGATGCACGGTCGCCAGCGCATCGACGCGTTCCAGCATCGCCGTCAACTTGCTGCGGGTTCCGGCATCGGTGACGCTGCGCGCTTGCAGGCGCAAAAGCGAACCGATCATCGTCAGGTTGTTTTTGACGCGGTGATCGACCTCGTGCAGCAACACGGTCTTGGCGCGGTCGGATTCCTCGAGCGCCTCGGTGCGTTTGCGAACCTCCTGCTCGATCGTGTTCTTCTGATGCGCAATGCTCTCGGTCAGCGCGATGCGTTCCGTGACGTCCATCTGCGACGCGAAGAAAAAGCGGATCGATCCCGCGTCATCGCGGACCGGGCTGAGATAGAGCGCGTTCCAGAACGGCGTGCCATCCCGCCGGTAGTTCAGGATATCGATGTCGATCGGGTTGCCGGCCTCGACGGCGCGCCGGATCTCGCGCACGGCATTCTTGTCGGTGTTCGGCCCTTGCAGAAATCGACAGTTGCGGCCGATGATCTGTTCGCGGCCATAACCGGACAGCTTCTGAAACGCCTCGTTGGCGAACACGATCGGATTATCGATCTGGTTGGGATCGGTGATCACCATCGGCATCCGCGTCGCGCGCACCGCGGCGGCGAACGGGTCGGATCGCCCGTCGTTCTTGCCGAGCAGTTCGGTCAGGTGCCAGTCGTCGCGCTGCTCTATGTCCATCGGCTCAGTTCCCACAGAGCCAGTACATCGGACACCTGCTCTCGTTCATCGATCGGTTCGAAGTCTGATCAAACAGAATGCCGCAGCGTGCAAGACGTTCCTGAACGCCACGATCCTGATGGCAGGCCGAGGCCGGACCGTTGCGCCGGTGTCGCGTTCATGCGCCAGTTACCGCCTGGGACGACGATTGGTTTCATCGGCAGACCGGGCGTGATCCGTTCCGTTATCTGTCACCCGATCGAACACGATGACGCCGATTAGCACGTTCACCCACGCCCAGCCGGCATTCTGATCAAAGCGATGGGCGGCCTATCGACAGCAGCCCCGCGATCAGCGTCAGCGCCAGCGACGGCAGCAGGACCCAGGTCGCAATGGCGCCCATCGCGCCGCGCATCCGCGCATACTCCGCCAGCGCCGCGGGCGCCGGCGTCATCGCCAGCAACACCAGGAGACACGCCATCGCCCCCATCAGCCCGATGGCCCCCAGCGTATGCATGAATTTGAGCTGACGTCGCATGACGGTGATCGCGGCGCAGTGGGTGGTGGGGTGGAGGCTACATGGCGGGCGGAGCAGGAGGCAATGTCTACCAATTGTCATTTCGGTTCGAAGGCTTCTTAACTTAGCGTCCTGCTCTTTCTTCGCGCAGTCGCTTCCAGCTATCAAGAACCGCTCGGTAATTTCGAGAGAAAGTAATTTCTTCATCTCCCAGAAATCGTGTGTCTTCGGGTCGGAAGTAAGTACCTCTCAATATGTCCAAAATTCTTAGATCTTCGGCTTTTACTGCGGGCAACGCTGCTTGCAGCGCCCAAAAGCCTAAACGAAGTGATGTTACGGCGATTAGAGACAAGTCCATATTGCACACCAACAATTTTCAAAGTATTCGCAACCTTGAATTGAGTATTGTTGCTTCGTCAAGTGGGTCTTGTAGGCGCT
>SDZE01000138.1 GCA_004173095.1 Bradyrhizobiaceae bacterium | reverse complement strand
TATCCGCTGTGGTGGGTGACGAGTCCCTATCTGCTTCTGCTGACCGGCGGCGCTGCGCTCGCCACCATCGGCCTGGCGCAGTTCGTCCACCGCTTTCACGGCATCTTCCTCGTCCTCGACGCCATCGGCCTCGTGGTCTTCACCATCATGGGCTGCAACGTCGCCATGAGCATGGGGCAGCCGCTGCTGATCGTGGTGGTGGCGGGCATGATCACCGGCTGCGTCGGCGGCGTGATCCGCGACGTGCTCTGCAACGACGTGCCACTGCTGTTTCGTGCCGAACTGTATGCCAGCGTTTCGATCGCCACGGGGCTACTCTACATCGGCGGCATCAGATATGGGCTCAGCCCCGATGTGGTGATCGCCATAGCCGTGCTGTTCGGATTCGCCTTTCGTCTGCTTGCAATCCGGCTGAAATGGGAAATGCCGAAGTTTGTGTTCGCGCGCGACGAACACTAACGCGGCAGCGATCACAAAAAACCCCGCCGGAGAGGCGGGGTTCGTTGCGGGGTTGCGCGCCGGACGCAATCACCAGCGGCGGATGCAGCGGCCATAGGGATTGCGGAACATGCCGGGCGGACAGAAACGGCCCGGAGGCGGCCCCATCCGCATCGGACGGCAGAAGCCGCGTGGACCGCGGGCGAAGCCGGGGCCGCAGCCCTGCGCGACCTGGATCACACCTGCGGTGTCAGTGGTGCTGAGCGGCGCCATCGGCATCGCTGCACTGGCGGAAATGCCGCCCATGGTGGCGGCAAACAGCGCCGCTGCAAAAATCGTCTTCATGAAGTATCTCCTTGGTCGTGCCGCGTTGCGGCGCAGAGAACGAACACATCAGTTCGCCGCACATCACGTCATCGCGACGAGAATGTTGCGGCGGATCGACGCGTCACGTACCGAGATAAATCAGTTGCAGCTGAACGGCCGATGAATGCCGGGCGACGTCAACCGCAACGCGCGGGCATTACCGGGGCCCGGCAAGAAAGCCCAGCATCAACGCATCGAACTTCGCCGGTGCTTCCAGAAAAACCAGATGCCCGGTATCGGGTACCACTTCGGCTTTGGCATTCGGCATTTTGGCCGCCAATGCGCGCGCCAGATCGGCGTTTTGCCCCATCTTCGCGCGCAGCACTTCGGGCGCATTGGCCTTGCCGGGCGCATTGTGATCGTCGGCGCCCATCACGAACAACGTCGGCTGGCCGATCAGCGGGATTTCGTGCGCCACAGGCTCGCGATAGATCATCTGCGCCGAGCTGACGAAGGCGCGTAGCCAGCGCGGATAATCGGCTGCGCCCTTGATGTTGAAACGGGCATCGATGAAAGGCGTCACCTGCTCGGGCGGCAGCTTCAACGCGTAATTGGTTTCGAGCTGCTTGCGATAGCCGTCGGCGGTCAGCTTGTCTTCGCTCTCGATGATGCGCTCCGTCGGCGTCGGCGGCACATAAAGGCGATAATCTTCGAGACCGATCGGTGCGGCGAGCAACAGGCGTTCGACGCGATCCGGATAAGCGCGCGCGATGCGCACGCCCAGCATGCCGCCCAGCGAATGCGCCACGACGTCGAATTTGGTGATGCCGAGATGATCCATCAATGTGATCGTGTTGCGGGCGAGGCTATCGAAGTGCAGATCGCCCGCCGGTTTCGAGGATTTGCCGAAGCCGATCTGGTCCGGGATCACGACGCGGTAGCCCGCATCCGCCAGGGTGCGGATCACCGGTGCCCAGTAGCTTGATGGAAAATTGCGCCCGTGCAGAAGCACCACGATGCGCCCGTTGGGTTTTTGCGACGGTACGTCCATATAGGCCATGCGCAGCTGCTCGCTCTCATGGGTCACCGGCAACATCTGGACGGGGTAGGGATATTGAAAACCCTCAAGCCCGATGCCGTAGGGCTCCCGATCCGCAGCCCACGCCGCAGCGTGAGGTGTCAGGGACAGCACGGCGAGCGATGCGAGCAGCATGAGGCGTTTCATGGATGGGTCCTGTGTGGATAATCGTGGGGCAGGTGTCCGCGATGCGGCCGGCAATCGCAAATCACATCCGGATCACGATTAGCAATGTCGAGCTCGTGCCGCTGCGCTCATGGTTGCCACTGGTCGCACAGAAACGGCGGACGTGGTTCACGCCCGCCGTTTCTCCGCAGCCAGCCGAGTTAACGGGTGGCGCCGCTTTTCGAACTGTCGATCTCGGTTCCTGTCGGGTTCGATTGCGGTCCCTGCGAGCGGATCGGCGCTGAGCCGGTCGTCACGTCGGAATCCTGTTTCGTCGGTGTCACGTCACGCACACCAGGCGCCACAGGCGGCTTGGTATTGTTGTCGGCGATATTGTTGGTTGGTGTAGGTGCCTTCTGCGCGCCATCCTGCGCTGCCGGCATCGATTGCGACGTGCTGGCCGCATCGTTCTGGGCGGTCGGGCTGTTGTTGAGGCCGTAGAAAACAACGCCCAGCAATACAAGTGCGACGATACCGTAAGCGAATACGCGTCCGCCTGATGCGCGCCCGGCCTGCAGCGTGGGGTCGGCCTGCAGATCGCCATTGAGGCGAGCGGCATTCTCGATCTGCTGATCCCGGGATGCAGGGTGGCGTGGATCGTCGGGTCGATGATTGTTTGCCATGTCAATTCTCCTGTTGGAGAAACAACCGGCCCAATCTGTGCATGTTCCCGCCATCGGCTCATGCGTGGACATCGGGCGCACGAGCAACCAACGGCGCGGATACATCAGTTGTTAAGGCCGGACTGCGACTTTTGCGGAACCTTGATTCGCAGCCGTGGCGCCTGACATGTTCGACACCATTATTCTTCTCACGGGTCCCGCCGAACATGCCGCCTTCGCGACGATGCTGCGTGGACATCATCCGTCGCTCACTGTGGTGCCGGTGTTTACGGTAGCCGACCTTGCGGCCATCGACACCGGCTGGCTCCGCCGTGCGCGGTTGGTTTCCGTCGCGACCGACGTAATCGTGCCCGGTGCGGTGACGGACCATCTCGGCTACGGCGCCTATCATTTCCATCTGGGGCCGCCGAGCTATCCCGATCGCGCAGCGGCTCAACTCGCGCTCCGTGAACAGGCGCCGGAATTCGGATGCACACTGCACCGCGTGAGCGAGGGCGGCCGCGGACCGATCATCGATGTCGATCTGTTCGCAATTCCACCGGGCATCGATGCCTCCGGCCTTGAGCAAATGGCCTATACGCGGCTGGTGCACATGTTCTGGCGGATGTCACAGCCATTGGCGACGCAGGCGATGCCTCTCATCGTCCGCGCCTTGCGTTGGGGCGCCGGTCGACCCACACGGTCCTCTATCCAAACCATCGGTGCCGCTCCACTCACGGTTCTGCGTCACGGCGTCAAGCTGATCGAATCATCGGGCGGCGATTTCAGCATCGCGCCGTCAATTCCCATGCATGGCTCTGCCGCGCGCGATCTGATATCCGAGCGGGAAGTTTCCCCGCACGCCAGCGTCGAGGCCTGATCGGGCGACTGCCGCGGCATGCGTGCCAGCTGCAGAATTGGTCGAGTTCCGCATAGCAAAAATACTTTGAATAGCCGGGGAACTGGTCGCTATTCCGTGCGTTTGAACCTCTCACCGCGTCAGGTGATTTCTCAGGGGCAGTGACGGATGAGTGCTGATAACGACCGGGTCGCAACCGGCATCGCAGGCCTGGATGCTATTCTCGGCGGGGGCGTTTTCGAAGGCGGCATCTACATCATCCAGGGCGCGCCCGGCGCGGGCAAAACCATCCTCGGCAATCAGATTTGTTTCGCTCAGGCGGCGCAGGGCCGCAATGCGCTGTACATCACGCTGCTTGCGGAAAGCCATGCCCGTATGATCGGGCATATGCGACGCCTGAAGTTTTTCGACGAGAGCGTGATCCCGGACCGGATGTCGTATGTCGGCGCGTTCAAGACGCTGGAGGACGACGGCCTGCGCGGATTGCTCGACGTGGTCCGCCGCGAAGTGCGCACCCGCAAGGCGAACATTCTCGTGCTCGACGGGCTCATCACCGTGCATGAAAAGGCGCGGACCGAGCTGGAACTGAAGAAGTTCATCCACGAACTGCAAACCCAGGCGGGTTTCAGCAACTGCACCATGTTCCTGCTCACCAGCGCGTTCGATGCCGATGCGCATCCGCCGGAGCATACGATGGTGGACGGGCTGATCGAATTGCAGGCGTCGCTGCATGGCCGCCGCTCGGAACGCTCGATCCAGATCCACAAACTGCGCGGCGGCTGGTTCATGGGCGGCAAGCACGCCTATCGGATCACCGATACCGGTCACGCCATCTTCCCGCGCACCGAGGCGCTGCTGGAAACCCCGAGCGTGTGGGACAGTGCAGACGGGCCGATGGTGCCGATCGGTATTGCCGGCCTCGACAAGATGTTCGGCGGCGGCATCGATACGCATTCGGTGACGGTGGTGCTGGGTCCGTCGGGGGCAGGCAAGACCACGGCGAGCCTGCAGTTCCTGACGGGAGGACCGGCAGGCGAGCCGGCGCTGTTCTTCGGCTTCCACGAAAACCCGATGGCGCTGCGCGTAAAGGCGAAGAGCCTCAAGCTGCCATTGCCTGACAATATCGACCTGATGTGGCGCCCGCAAACCGAAGCGGTGCTCGATGAGGTCGCGATGGATCTGCTCGGCACCATCCGTCAGAACGGTATCCGTCGCCTGGTGATCGACGGCATTGAGGGCTTTTCGAAGCTGACGGATGAGAAAGTCCGCATGGGGTCTTTTTTGTCGGCGCTGTGCAACGAGTTGCGCGCCCTGGGTGTTACGACACTGGCAACAGCAGAGACCGATCACGCCGGTATGACACCAGGGCAGCCGCTCAAAGGTATCAACCAGACTGGTCTTTCCGCGGTTGCCGAAAACATCATTGCGTTGCAGCTCGCGGCGCTTCGTTCGGAAAATCATCGCTTGATGACGATCCTCAAATCTCGCGACCGCCGAACGGACATGAGGATGCGTCGTTTTGAAATTCACGAAGGCGGCATCGTGCTCGATGACAACTATGAAAGGGCTGAACGCATTCTCCGTGACATCTCCAGTCAAGGGCTGCAGCCGACGCCTGTGGCAGACATTAAATTGACTGGAGATTAGTTGTGCGTACTGTCCTGATTGTCGAGGACGAATGGGCGATCGCCGACTGGCTCGAGGTCCTGTTGAGCGAGAGCGCGTTCAATGTGCTTGTTGCCGGCAATGGCCGAGAGGCGCTTGATATCCTTCATCGCGAGACACCTGATCTCGTGATCACCGATTTCATGATGCCGTATGTGGATGGTGCCGGACTGATCGCAGCCATGCGCACCGACGAACGGTTGCGGCAAATTCCAGTAGTGGTGATGACGTCGCTGCTGGAGCCTGTGGTGCGGGATCGCGCGGGGATGTTCAGGGCCTATCTGCGTAAGCCGTTCCGCGAAGCCGAACTCATGAAGATCGTCGGCGAGATTTTTCCAAAATAGTTCCGCGAAGCTCTGGCGAGGCCGGCGCAGCTGATATGGTGCAGACCAAAACGGGTAGCACCCCCGACCCAGCGTGATGTTGCGCTGCACATTGCCGCAACGTCCGTTCGCCGCCGGGCCGATTGGCGACATAACGTGGCGAGCCGATCTCCCTTCACATCACGAAGTTGCGTTTTTGGATGGCTGTCGCGCGGAGAGCACATTTGTGGTGCGCGCGCTTTGCAGTTCAACATAGAGTGCTTCTAAGGGAGTCGAACGACCCCACATAATGATGCGTAAGCATGTCCGCCGGAACGACGCGGGCGGCAGATGAGGGCGGAATGGGAATCAATCAGGGCCCGATCAGTCTCGATCAGAAATACACCCAAGGCTCAGGTCACATCTTTCTCACCGGCATCCAGGCGCTGGTCAGGCTGCCGATGGCGCAGATCCGCAGGGATCGCGCGGCGGGGCTCAACACCTCGGCCTTCGTGACGGGATATCGCGGCTCGCCGCTCGGCGGTTACGACCAGCAACTCCTGGCCGCGCGAAAACATCTCGATCAATATGGCATCAAGTTTCAGCCGGGGGTCAACGAGGACCTCGCCGCCACGGCGATCTGGGGCACGCAGCAACTCAATCTCTCGCCCGGTGCCAACTATGACGGCGTCACCGGCATCTGGTACGGCAAGGGCCCAGGCGTTGATCGCTGCGGCGACGTGTTCCGCCACGGCAACGCGGCCGGCTCCGCGCAACATGGCGGCGTGCTGTGCCTCGCCGGCGACGATCACGGCGCCAAGTCATCTACCGTGCCGCACCAATCCGATCATGCCTTCATCTCGGCGCTGATGCCTTATCTGTACCCGTCCTCGATCCATGAGATCATCGACATGGGCCTGCTCGGCATTGCGATGTCGCGCTATTCCGGCTGCTGGGTCGGCATGAAGGTGATCACCGAAACCGTGGAAACCACGGCCGAGATCAATCTCAACGACGAGATGACGCCGTTCAAAATCCCGACTGATTTCGAAATGCCGCCGGGTGGGCTCAATCTGCGCTGGCCGGACGATCGTTATGCGCAGGACCGCCGCCTGCAGGATTACAAGGGTTTTGCCGCGATCGCCTTCGCGCGCGCCAACAATATCAACCGCGTCACCATCGACTCGCCGAATGCGCGGTTCGGCATCATGGCGTCCGGCAAGAGCTACGAAGATGTCCGTCAGGCACTGCGCGAACTCGGCATCACCGAGCAGGTCGCGGCGAAAATCGGATTGCGGCTGTACAAGATCGGCATGCCGTGGCCGCTGGAGCCGGAAGGCGTGCGCAAGTTTGCGGTCGGCCTCGAAGAGATCTTCATCGTCGAGGAACGCCGCGAGATCGTCGAGAACCAGGTCAAGCAGGAGCTGTTCAACTGGCGCGACGACGTGCGGCCGCGCATCGTCGGCAAGATGGACTCCCATGATCAGCGCTTCCTGCCGTTCGCGGAAGAGCTCAGCGTCGCCAAGCTGGCGACGTCGATGGTCGACCGGCTGCTGGCGATGGAGATCGATCCGGAGATCGCCGCATTGCTGCGCGCCAAGGCCGACTGGTTTCACGGCCGCGAGGCATCGCAGGTGCAGAATGTCGTGCCGATCACGCGCACGCCGTATTTCTGCTCGGGCTGCCCGCACAACACGTCGACCAAGGTGCCGGAAGGCTCGCGTGCGCTGGCCGGCATCGGCTGTCACTTCATGTCGCTGTGGATGGACCGCTCGACGGAGACGTTCACGCATATGGGCGGCGAGGGCGTGCCGTGGACCGGCATCGCGCCGTTCACCAAGGAGAAGCACATCTTCGCCAATCTCGGCGACGGCACCTATTTCCACTCCGGCTCGCTGGCGATCCGGCAGTCCGTCGCCGCCAAGGCGAACATCACCTACAAGATTCTCTACAACGACGCCGTCGCCATGACCGGCGGTCAGAAGCATGACGGCGAGTTGTCGCCGCAGCAGATCACGTTCCAGCTGCATGCCGAAGGCATCCGCGCCATCTATCTGGTATCGGAGACGCCCGATGCCTATCCGGCCAGTTCGATCGCACCGGGCACCAAGCTGGCGCATCGCGACGAACTGGATCGCGTGATGAAGGAATGCCGCGAGATCGCGGGATGTTCGGCCATCGTGTTCGTGCAGACCTGTGCCGCCGAAAAACGTCGCCGTCGCAAGAAGGGCATCCTGGAAGATCCGCAGCGTCGCGTCATCATCAATCCGGCCGTCTGCGAAGGCTGCGGCGATTGTTCGGTACAGTCGAACTGCATCTCGGTGGAGCCGCTGGAGACCGAGTTCGGCCGCAAGCGCACCATCAATCAGTCGAGCTGCAACAAGGACTATTCCTGCCTCAAGGGCTTCTGTCCTTCGTTCGTTACCGTCGATGGCGGCAAGCTGAAGCGCAAGGCGCCGGTTGACATCGGCAATATCGGCGGTCTCCCGGAGCCCGTCACGCGGCCGACGCTGGATCGCCCGTATAACGTCGCGGTCGGCGGCGTCGGCGGCACCGGCGTTCTCACCATCGGTGCGCTGCTCGGCATGGCCGCGCATATCGAAGGCAAGGCCAGCATGATTCTGGACATGTCCGGCCTCGCGCAGAAAGGCGGCGCGGTCCTCAGCCATGTGCGTCTAGCCAACGACACCGCCGACGTCACGTGCTCGCGCATCGTCACCGGCGGCGCCGACCTCTTGATCGCCGCCGACGAAGTGGTGGCGATCGCAAAGGAGACGATCACGCTGTGCGAGGGCGAGCGCACCACCGGCATCGTCAACACGCATCTCATTCCGATCGCCGACTTCGTCCGCAACCGCGATTTCGACTTTCAGCGCGGTCGCGTCAACGACGTGCTCACCTTGGCGCTGCGCAAGACATCGACGTTCCTGGACTTCACCAAAGCCGCGGAAGGCCTGCTCGGTGACAGCATCGCCACCAATATGATGATGATGGGCTATGCCTATCAGCAGGGCCTGCTGCCGTTGCAGCGTGCGTCCATCGAGCAGGCCATCGAGCTCAATGGCGTCTCGATCAAGATGAACATGCTCGCCTTTCAGCTCGGCCGCCTGGCTGCGGCTGATCCGCAGCGTCTGGCAGGCATGCTGAAGGGCAGTGACTCCGTGGTGCCGCCGAAGACGCAGGACGAGATGACGCTGGACGAGCTCATCGCACATCGCAGTGCCATGCTGACCGATTATCAGAATGCGAAGCTGGCGGCGACCTATCGCGCCACGGTGGGACAAGTCCGCGAGGCTGCGATGCGCGGCGGTTATGGCGAGGCATTGCCGCGCGCGGTGGCAATCAACTATGCGAAGCTGCTGGCCTACAAGGACGAATACGAAGTGGCGCGGCTCTATACCGATGGCCGCTTCGAGAAGCAGTTGCGCGATCAGTTCGAGGGCGACTTCAAGATCCACTTCAATCTGGCGCCGCCGATGCTGCCGGGCACCGATGCGTCGGGCCGTCCGAAGAAGCGCGCGTTCGGTGCGTGGATGATGCCGGCCTTCAAGCTGCTGGCCGCGGCACGCGGGTTGCGCGGTACGCCGCTGGACGTGTTCGGCTACGGCGCCGACCGCAAGGTGGAGCGCAACCTGATCGCCGGTTACGAAAGGGATATCGCCACCGTGCTGAACCTGCTGTCACCTGCGAATATCGACATCGCGATCGAACTGCTGTCATTGCCCGACAGCATTCGCGGCTACGGCCCGGTCAAGGAGCAGGCGTTGGAGGCGGCGAAGGCGCGCTATGCCGGTCTGGCGCAGGATCTCGTCAACCCGCCGCCAGTGCCGCGGCAGATCGCGGCGGAGTAACGTTCCGTCTCCCTCCCACGGCGCCGCTACGCGGCTCGGGGGAGGGAGGAGCCAACGGCTGCCGTCACACTCCGATATTGTCGATCAAACGGGTCTTGCCGAGCTTCGCCGCCACCAGCAAACGCAGCGGCCCGTCTTTCATCGACGTCGCCGGCGCCAGCGTCTCGCTGTTGCGCGCTTCGAAATAATCCAGCACCAGCCCTGCTGCGGCGATCATGGCAGCGCCGGCGGCGAGCGAGGCGGCGACATCGTCGCCGGCCTTCAGGCGCTTGGCGGTGTCTTTCATCGCCCGATACAGCACCGGCGCGGTGGCGCGCTCATCGGCCGACAGATAGACGTTGCGCGACGACATCGCGAGGCCGTCGCGTTCGCGCAATGTCGTCGCACCCACCACCTTGACGCCGAGATCGAGATCCCGCGCCATCCGCGTGACCACCTTCAACTGCTGGAAATCCTTTTCGCCGAAGAAGGCCATGTCGGGCCGCACCTGAGTGAACAGTTTGCCCACGACGGTGGCGACGCCGCCGAAGAAATGCGGGCGGAAACGGTCTTCGAGATTGGCGGTGGCGGGGCCCTCGGTGACGATCCGGGTGGCGAAGCCGTCGGGATACATGACCTTGGCATCGGGATTCCACACCAGATCGGCCCCGGCGTCCGTCAGTTTCGCGATGTCGCTCTTCCAGGTGCGCGGATAGGCGCCGAAATCCTCGGTGGGCGCGAATTGGGTCGGGTTGACGAAGATCGAAACCACCACCTTGTCGCACCGGCGCTGGGCGAGACGCACCAGCGAGATATGGCCGTCATGCAAGGCGCCCATGGTCGGTACCAGACCCACCGTCGCCTTGCGTGCGCGCAGTCCATCGATAGCGCGGCGAAGGGCAGGCAGGGTACGGGCAATCTGTGGGGCGCGGCGGGGCATGTTGGCTCGTTGTCGTTGGCGTGGTTGCGAGGCAGGCGCGTCTGCTTAGCAAAGCGCGATGACCTGCGCCAAGCCTTCCTATGGTGCTCCGATGCGGGGATCATGCGGCGGATTCACCATTAACCGCGTCGGACGGGGCTTCCGTGGCGCACGGATCGCATTTGCCTTGACCGTCGCAGGCATGTGCCCTGATATCATTGTGAGGATCGCGAGCAAGCCTTCGTCAGCGATCCCCGGGATCACAGATCATGTTGATGCAGAGTACCCAGCAGGCTGGCACCGCGCATGTCATCGTGCTCGGTAACGAGAAGGGCGGCTCCGGCAAGTCCACGACCGCGCTACACATTGCCGTCGCCCTGCTCAAGGCCGGCCAGCGCGTGGCCACCATCGATCTCGACTGTCGCCAGCAGAGCTTCACCCGTTACATCGCCAACCGCCGTGCCTGGGCGGAGCGGGCGGGCCTCTCCCTGGAAGCCCCCGCGCATCATTGCCTGCAGCTCGGCGACAGCATGCAGATTGCCGACAACGAGTCCTTCGAACTCGAACAGTTCGCACAGGCCATGGCCGCGGTCGAACGCAGCTACGATTTCGTGGTCATCGATACGCCGGGTAGCGACACGTTTCTGATGCGACTGGCGCATTCGATGGCGGATACGCTGGTGACGCCGATCAATGATAGTTTTCTCGATGTCGATGTCCTCGCGACGTTGAACCCTGCGAACTATCAAGTCACCGGCGAGAGCCATTACGCGCAGATGGCGCGCGACGCACGGCGCAAGCGTCGCCAGCACGATGGCTCCACCACCGACTGGATCGTGGTGCGCAACCGCCTCTCGATGCTCGGGTCGCGTAACAAGGTGCTGGTCGCCGGCGTGCTCGACGAACTCGCATTGCGACTAGGCTTCCGCCCGGTGAACGGGCTGGCCGAGCGCGTGATGTACAGGGAATTCTTTCCGCGCGGGCTGACCGCTCTCGATGACCTCAACGAGACGACACTGGGCCGCCGCCCGAGCATGGGCCATGTCACCGCCCGCGAGGAGGTGGTGGAGCTTCTGCGCAAGCTCAAACTCCCGATCGACGAGCGTGGCCGCCGTCGCGCTGCGAATCGTGCCGAATGGGCGTCGATCGCCCGCGAGCCGCTGGATCTGCACGACGTGGTTGCTGACTAGTGCCGTTTGAATAACCTGCTGATAAACAATCGCTTTTTCCCATTCGCGACGGTGTTGTGCCGAATTCACGGGTAACATGCGGCAGAATCGTGGAACGTGGGGGTCGCCCAGCGGTTGTTGTGTCGCAGGTTTGCCGGCGATTGCCATGTACCGTTTGCTGACTTCGGCGGTGCGCATTCGACGGACTTCACTGATCCTTTGTTAGCAACTGCACAAGAAAGGACTGCGGCGCACAATGTTACGGCTCTGGATTCACAATATTTAGTCTTCCTGTCACCGAGCTGTGACATATATGCTGTTCAAGCGGCCATCATTGTTATCGACCGATAATGATCATTGCAGCTTGAACCGGCGCGCTCGCCGAGGGACCGAACATGAAACGCGGATTGCTCATCCTGCTTTCGGTTTGCGTACTAACCACTGTCGCGTATTTCACCGCGAGCAAGTGGGCGATCCGCCATGAGACGCTGACGTTCTACGACAAGCAGCGCAATCGTCCTGTGCAGGTGGATATCGCCGTGCGCCGCGACAAGGAAATGCAGGCCAATGCCGGCATGATCACCTTGCCGGTGGCCATCCTCAATCACGGCAACACTGTTCAGTTCACTGAATACTCTTTCCTTGCGAACGTGTTCGCTGCGCGTGGCTACATGGCCGTGAGCATTCAGCACGATCTGGCGAGCGACGCGCCGCTGGTGACCAAGATCGGCGAGCCCTATGTCGGCCGCCTTCCGGTTTATGAGCGCGGCGTCGAGAACATCAAATTCGCGGTGAAAGAGCTGAAGAAGATTCAGCCGAGCTCCGATTACGATCACCTGACTTTGGTCGGTCATTCCAATGGCGGTGACATCTCGATGTTCTTCGCCAAGGAGTATCCTGACGAGGTCAAGAAGGTCGTGACCCTGGACAATCTGCGCGTCCCGTTCATGACAGACGGCAAGTTCAAGATCCTGTCGTTCCGCTCGCATGACGCCGTCTTCAAGCCGGATCCCGGCGTCGTGCCCGATGGCGATGTCTGCGAAAAGGCCGGGATTACCGTGGTTGATACCGGCGCTCAGCACACCGACATGAGCGATCGCGGTCCGGAAGCTTTGAAGCAGAAGATCCAGGGGCTGCTGTCGAAATTCCTGGATGATGACAGCAAGCTGGCGCCGGTGAGCGGCAAACCACAGATCCTGGACAAGCCGTTGACGCTGAAGCCGGCGCAGCAGAGCATGCTGAGCAATCCCGACAATCTGTCGAGCTACACGCCCAGTGTGAACTGATCGAACTGCTGGTCCGCGCGCAAGCGGGCCTGCTCACACGGTGACACTGCTGAAAAACAAAACCCGCCTGGCACAGCGTGCAGGCGGGTTTTCTTTGCTTTCTTGAGTCGCACTCGCGGTGCCAGCTTCGTTACGGCCGCTGACGTTGTTTTAGCAGCGACCACTCATTGCTGTTGAGCAGGCGACCGAGGGAGGTCGCGTGGACGATCAGAACGCTCAGTGAGTCGCCTTGTTGATTTCCGGCAGCAGGCAGATGTCACCGATATCAGCGGCTCCCTGAGGCGCCGCGGCGGTGGCGGCAGCTGTCTTCTGGCCGGCAGGTGCTTTGGCCCCCGTTGTCGGCGACGCACCGGCTTTGGCGGTGGAACTGGCGGGTGTCGTCGCTGCTGGCGCCATCTTACCAGCACCGGCAGCGCCCTTGGCCGTGGGGACGGCGTTCTTGGCAGTGGTGTTGGAGGGGCTGGATGGGATCGGCGGGCCGACACGGGTCCATGTCTGTCCGCCACACAGGAAGCCGAGAACACAGCCTTCGATTTCAAGCTGATCCGACGTGTCGCCAAGCTTGATGTTCGATTTGTAGAGCTTGCCGTCCTTTGCGTTGTAGACCTGCCCCGACCACTTGTTCTTTGCGGCGTTCGGCTTCATGTCCAGCAGCGTTGCCATGCCAAAGGTTGGGCGGGACTTCTTGGTCGCGTCGGGGTTGTTTTTGTCGGTTCCTCCGGGAATCTTCTCCCAGGAAACTGCGCCCCACATGCTGCCGCCGCACTCGGCTACACGGATATGAGCGATACCATCCTCCACTTTCCAGTCACCCGTCGGATCCGCAGCAAATGCAGGTGCCAGCCCTGCTGAAAACAGGCCTGCTGAAAACAGGATTCCGCAATAAGTGAGGGTGCGCGTAGGAATGCGGGAGCGCTGATACATGTTCAGACCTATGCTTAAGTAGCGTTTCTTGGCGATGAAGAGTGCGTGAGAAGTCAAATCGCCGCATTTGTTGTTTTCAGTTGACGAAGCGACCATCAACCGACGTATGTAGCTCATGGTATATCCAAATCTAGACGTTTCCGAGATGTTTGTCGAAAGGGAGGGCCAGCGTAGTGCGATGCATACGCGGCACCTCAATGAACAACTCGTGCGTGTCCTCAAAACGATCGGTTACGACGTTGGCTTCCAGCGCGGTGCCGGCCAGTATCTGTTCGATCGGGACGGCGCCCGCTACCTCGATCTACTCAGCGGGTTTGGCGTTTTTGCGATTGGCCGCAATCATCCCGTGATGCGCGATGCACTCAAGACTGTGCTCGACGCCGATATGCCGAATCTCGTGCAGATGGATGTCTCGACACTCGCCGGCATTCTCTCGGAGAAGTTGCTGGCGCACGCCCCCTATATGGACAAGGTGTTCTTCGCAAATTCCGGAGCGGAGACGGTGGAAGCGGCGATCAAGTTCGCGCGCAATGCGACCGGTCGCAACGAGATCGTTTACTGCGATCACGCCTATCACGGCCTGACCTATGGCGCACTGTCGCTGACCGACGACAGCAATTTTCGCTCCGGCTTCGGCCCGCTGCTGCAGGGCTGTTCGGTGGTGCCGTTCAATGATCTCGAAGCGCTGGAGAAGGCGCTGTCATCGAAGCAGGTGGCGGGCTTCATCGTCGAGCCGATCCAGGGCAAGGGCGTCAATCTGCCGACCGATGAGTTCCTCTCGGGCGCGTTGGCGTTGTGCCGCAAATACGGCACGCTGTTCATCGCCGATGAAATCCAGACCGGCCTTGGCCGCACCGGAAAATTCCTGGCCATCGAGCACTGGAATATCGAGCCCGATATGATCCTGCTCGCCAAGGCGCTGTCGGGCGGCCATGTGCCGGTCGGTGCGCTGCTGACGCGCAAGGCGATCTTCGACAAGATCTTCAACCGCATGGACCGCTCGCTCGTCCATGGTTCCACCTTCGGCAAGAACGATCTCGCGATGGCGGCCGGCATCGCCACGCTCGAGATCATGAAGCACGAGAAGCTGGTCGAGAACGCCGCCAAGCGCGGTGCCGAGTTGCGGCTCGCGCTGCAGAACATGATTCCGGAATTCGAACTGCTGAAGGAAGTGCGCGGCAAGGGATTGATGATCGGCGTCGAATTCGGCCCGCCGAAGTCGCTGCGTTTGAAAGCCTCCTGGAATATTCTGGAATCAGCCAGCAAGGGCTTGTTCTGTCAGTTGATCACGGTGCCCCTGTTCAAGGAGCAGAAGATCCTGACCCAGGTGTCCGGCCACGGCAGCCACACCATCAAGCTGTTGCCGCCGCTGGTGGTGACCGAGGACGACACCAAGTGGATTACCGAGTCGTTCCGCAAGGTGATCGCCGACAGCCATAAAGTGCCCGGTGCAATCTGGTCGCTCGGCAAGACGCTGGTCGATAACGCGGTCCGCAAATCGGCGTAACCCGATAGGGTGGGCAAAGCGAAGCGTGCCCACCATCATCACGTCGCGAGTTATTGATGGTGGGCACGGCGCAAGGGCGCCTTTGCCCACCCTACATTTCAGCGCCCATCCGCCACCATCATCGACGCGCCCTTTTCAGCGATCATCGCGGTCGGCGTATTGGTATTACCCGAGGTGATGGTCGGCATCACCGAGGCGTCGATAATGCGCAAGCCGGCAATGCCGTAGAAGCGCAAGCGCTCATCGACCACGGCATGCGGGTCCGAGGCCGCGCCCATCTTGGCCGTGCCGACCGGATGGAAGATGGTGGTGCCGATGTCGCCGGCTGCTTTGGCCAGCGATGCGGCGTCGTCGCCGACGGACGGACCCGGCAGATATTCTTCCGGTCGATAGGCGCCGAGCGCCTTCTGCTTCATCAACCTTCGCGTCACGCGGATCGCGTCCGCCGCGACCTGGCGATCCTCGTCGGTCGATAGATAGTGCGGAGCAATGGCGGGTGCCTCATCCGGCTTGCCGGAGCGCAGCCTGACGATGCCGCGCGACGTCGGCTGCAGATTGCAGGCGCTGACGGTGATGGCCGGGAAGCGGTGCAGGGGATCGCCGAACTTGTCGAGCGAGAGCGGCTGGACGTGAAACTGGATATTGGCCCGCTCGCGATGCGGATCCGAGCGCGTGAAGATGCCGAGCTGCGATGGTGCCATGGTCAGCGGGCCGCGCCGACGCAGCGCGTAATCGACACCCATCCAGCCACGGCGAAACAGATTATAGTACGTCTCGTTCAGCGTGCGGACGCCAGCGACCTTGTAGATCGCGCGCTGCTGCAGATGGTCTTGCAAGTTGCGGCCGACGCCTGGCTTGTCGAGGATGACATCGACTCCGGCTTCGGACAGCCATTCGGCAGGGCCCACGCCGGATCGCTGCAGCAGATGTGGCGAACCGACGGCACCGGCGCACAGCACGACTTCGCCTTTGCTGCGAACCTCCATCTGCTGGCCGTTTTGAACGAAGCGCACGCCCACGGCGCGGCCGTTCTCGATCACCAGCCGATCGACCATCACATGGGTCTCGAGCCGCAGATTGGGGCGATGCAGGACCGGCTTGAGAAAGCCGCGCGCCGACGACCACCGTCGGCCGCGCTTCTGGTTGACGTGGAAATAGCCGATGCCTTCGTTGTCGCCGGTATTGAAATCGTCGGTGCGGCGAATGCCCATTTCGGCCGCCGCGTCGGCGACAGCATCGAGCACGTCCCATGACAGCCGCGGCGCTTCGATGCGCCAGCCGCCGCCGACGCCGTGGTGCTCGCTCTTGCCAAGAAAATGATCTTCCAGCTTCAGGAAGGATTTCAGCACGTCGTCATAACCCCAGCCGGTGAGGCCGAGCTGGCGCCAGTGGTCGTAATCCGCCGCCTGGCCACGCATCGAGATCATCGCATTGATGGCGGATGAGCCGCCGATCACCTTGCCGCGCGGATAGGCCAACGAGCGGCCGTTGAGGCCGGGCTCCGGCTCGGTGCGAAACATCCAGTCCGAACGGGGATTGCCGATGGCGAACAGATAGCCGACCGGGATGTGAAACCAGATCCAGTTATCCCGGCCGCCGGCCTCCAGAATCAGCACGCGCTTGGTCGGATCGGCCGACAGGCGATTGGCAACGATGCAACCTGCGGTGCCTGCACCCACTACGATGTAGTCAAAGTCGCCCTCGAGCCGCGTCATCGTTTCCTGCCATTTGTAACGGTTCATTGCCGTATCATGACGCTCTAGCGGCGGTGGGCGGCGATGTACAGACGACCATCGCATAGCGGTGAGGATGTGCCGGCTTGGGCAGTTGGCACGTCGCGTGCTAGGCTGAGGGCTGCAGATTTCATTGCCAGCGAGTTGACCTATGTCGATCATTGACCGCATCGCCGAGTTGCATCCCGAAATCACGGCTTGGCGCCGCGACCTGCATCAGCACCCGGAACTGCTTTACGACGTGCACCGCACGGCGGCCTTCGTCGCCGAGAAGCTGAAGGCGTTCGGTTGCGACGAGGTGGTCGAGGGGATGGGGCGTACCGGCGTGGTCGGCGTCATCAAGGGCAACAAGGGGAGGGGCTCGGTCATCGGCCTGCGTGCCGACATGGACGCGCTGCCCATCGAGGAACAGACCAACCTGCCATATGCGTCCAAGACGCCCGGCAAGATGCATGCCTGCGGCCATGACGGGCACACGTCGATGCTGCTCGGCGCCGCGCAATATCTGGCCGAGACCCGCAACTTCGCCGGCGATGCCGTGGTGATCTTCCAGCCCGCCGAAGAGGGTGGCGCCGGCGCGGACGCGATGATCAAGGACGGCCTGATGGATCGCTTCGGCATCCAGAAGGTCTACGGCATGCACAACAATCCGGGGATGCCGATCGGATCCTTCGCGATGCGCACCGGCCCGATCATGGCGGCGATGGACCGTATCGGCATCACCATCGAGGGCGTCGGCGGCCACGCGGCCTACCCGCACAAGACCATCGATCCGGTCATGGCCGGTTCGCAACTCATCGTGGCGTTTCAGTCGATCGTCTCGCGCACCGTGAGTCCGCTGGATTCCGCGGTGATATCGATCTGCGAATTCCACGCCGGCCATGCCAGCAACGTCATTCCGGCCACGGCCGAGCTGCGCGGCACGGTGCGTACGCTGCGGAAGGAGATCCGCGATCTCGTCGAGAAGCGCATGAACGAAGTCTGCGCCGGCGTGGCACTCCAGACCGGCGCGCGGATCGCGCTGAATTACGATCGCGGTTATCCGGTCGTCGTCAACCACCCCGCTGAAACCGAACTGGCGGCGAAGATTGCGGGCGAGATCGGTGGCGCCGCCAATGTCGCCACCGACATGGAGCCGGTGATGGGCGCGGAGGACTTCGCCTACATGCTCGAGGCGCGGCCGGGCGCCTTCATCTTCATGGGCAATGGCGACAGCGCCGGCCTGCATCACCCCGCCTACAACTTCAACGACGACGCCATCGTCTATGGCTCGTCCTATTGGGTGAAGCTGGTGGAAACGTCGCTGGCGGCGTGAGCTGCTAAACTCCGTCATTCCGGGTTCGTGCGCGCGAAGGGCGCGCCCGCCCCGGAATGACGAGAGTGCGGACAATCGGCTGCTTTACTCCGCCGCCTGCGCGTAATCTTCCATCGGCGGGCACGAGCAGACCAGATTGCGATCGCCATAGACATTGTCGACGCGGCCGACCGGGCACCAGTATTTGTCGGTGCGCGACGTGCCGGCCGGGAAGCAGCCCTCCGCGCGGGTGTAAGCGCGCGCCCACTCGTCCTCGGCGATGTCATGCACGGTGTGCGGCGCATGGCGCAGCGGCGAGGCTTCGATCTTGAAGCGGCCGGCTTCGACTTCGGCGATTTCCTTGCGGATCGCGATCATCGCATCACAGAACCGATCGAGCTCGGCCTTGGACTCCGATTCCGTCGGTTCGATCATCAGCGTGCCCGCCACCGGGAAGCTCATGGTCGGTGCGTGGAAGCCGTAATCGATCAGCCGCTTGGCGATGTCATCGACGGTGACGCCGGAGGTCGCCTTCAGCGGGCGCGGATCGATAATGCATTCATGCGCGACGCGGCCGTTGTGGTTGCGATACAGCACCGGAAAATGCGGATCGAGCCGCGCCGCTACGTAGTTCGCATTGAGGATCGCAACCTCCGTGGCGGAGGTGAGACCGGCGCCGCCCATCATCAAAATGTAGATGTAGGAGATCGTCAGGATCGACGCCGAGCCGTAAGGCGCGGCCGACAC
>SDZE01000346.1 GCA_004173095.1 Bradyrhizobiaceae bacterium | reverse complement strand
CCACGTTTGGCGCCGGACGCGTCTCCTGCTGGGCCACCACCTCGGGCAGCTTACAGTCGGTCAGCCAGATATCGTAGATCGGATGCTCGACGCCGTGCAGGCCCGGGCTTGCCGCAAACATCCATCCCGAGAAGATGCGCTTCACTTCGCCTTGCAAGGTGATCTCGTCGACTTCAACGAAGGCGTCGGTGTTCGCGGCCTCGGTCGCCGGACGTGTGTAGCAGGCATCGGTCTTGACGCGCAGCGCGCCGAACTGGACAGTTTCGCCGATATCGGCGTCGAAATTGATGATGCGGCCGGTGATCTTGTCGAGGCCCGAAAACGCAGCCTTCTTGTTCGGGATCTTCTGTGCCGGCGGTTCGCTGACCACCTCATCGCCAGGCTGCAGCGTGGCGGCCGGAGGCGGCGCGCTCTTCGGGGCTTGCTTGGCATTCGGATTGGGGGCCCCGGCAGGCGGCGCGTTGGCGACACCGGGCTGCTGCTGCGCAGGCGGCGTCACGCCCGGCGGCGGCTGATCCGGACGGGCAGCCTGCGGGTTATTCTGCGGAATCGTCGTCACATTGCTGCCGGGCGGCGGCGCAAGCGGCTGCGACTGCACGGCACCCGGCGGAGGCGCGCCCAAGCCCGGCGACGGACGCGCCGGCAGCAGGCGCCCCTGCGGCAATTCAGGCACGTCTTCGTCATCGTCCATAGGCGGTGGTGGCTGCTGAAACTGGCCGCGTGGCACGCTGCCGGGCGGCCGCGGTGGTGGGTCCCCGAATAACGGGCCGAATTGCGCCTGCACCGGCGCGGTGCTCAGCGAGGTCGCAGCCAGGAGAGCCGCAAATCCGGCGATAGTCAGGGTTCGGAACATGCAGCGGCGCTCAACCGAGAATCAGGATCGCGACATTGTAGGGGAATGGCCGCGCAATCGCCTCCGGTTAACACGCCGAATGCGGCGACGGAAGGGCGCCATACTTTACCGCCCTCCCGCTGGTCAGCGCCATCGGTGCGTGAAATAGTTTGGTCAGAGCCGGCACGATCGGCCACCAATCCGGGACAACCGGAGCGTCAGGGAGAACGCATATGACCGACGGAATTCGGCTGGACGGCAAGATCGCCGTGGTCACCGGCGCAGCCGGCGTGATCGGCACCGAGACCATCAAGCTGTTCGCCGCGCGTGGCGCCAGGATCGTGGCGGTCGATCGCGATACCGCGGCCCTGGAGCGCGCCGTGGCCGACCTGCCCGCCTCTGCGGAAGCCCTTGCGTTCACCGCCGATGTGACGCGCGAGGACGACGTGATCGGCTATGTCGCCGCCGCCGTAAAGCGCTTCGGCAGCATCGACATCTTCTACAACAATGCCGGCATCGAAGGCACCATCACGCCCATCGTCAACGCCTCGCTGGCGGATTTCCGGCGCGTGCTTGACGTCAATGTGGTCGGCGTATTTCTCGGCATGAAGCACGTGCTGCCGGTGATGCTGAAGCAGGATCGTGGCTCGATCATCAACACGGCCTCGATCGCTGGCCTCATCGGTTCAGCCGAGGTTGCCGTCTACAGCGCCAGCAAGCACGCGGTGATCGGCCTCACCAAGAGCGCCGCGCAGGAATGCACGGGCACCAAGGTGCGCGTAAACGCCGTCTGCCCCGGCCTGATCGATAGCCGCATGCTGTCGGCCATCGTCGATGCCCGCGTCGGCCGCGGCTCGCCGGCCCCCTTGGAGAAAGTCGTCGATCGCGTACCGCAGCGGCGGCTCGGACTCGCGAAAGAGGTCGCGCCCGTTGTCGCCTTTCTCGCCTCGGACGATGCAAGCTACGTCACCGGCTCCGCCTACACCGTAGATGGCGGACGCACCTCGGCGTAATCGAAATTCAAACAAGAGCAGATCATGCCCGTCATTCTCGATCCCGATGCCCATGCCGTCCTCAACGTCTTCCGCGATGCCGGCCGTCCCCCCTATGAGACACTGACACCGCCGGAAGCGCGCGAGTGGTATCTCAAGGCCCGCGCCGTCGCCAATCCGGAGCCGCCCGAACTCACCTCGGTGAAGGCTCTGGTCATTCCCGGTCCGGGGGGCGGCATCCCTGCCCGGCTCTACACACCCAAAACCTTACGGCATCGCGACGGACTATCGCCCTGCCTGGTGTTCTTCCACGGCGGCGGCTGGGTGATCGGCGATCTCGACAGCCACGACGTGGTCTGCCGCATTCTCGCTGACGAAGGCGGTGTGCTGGTAATCTCGGTGGATTATCGGCTGGCGCCGGAGCACAAGTTTCCGGCTGCCATCGACGATGCCATTGCGGCGACGCGCTGGATCGCTGACAACGCCATGCAGCTCAATGTGGATGTGGAGCAACTGTTCGTGGGTGGCGACAGTGCCGGCGGCAATCTCGCCGCGATCGTCGCCATCGACGCGCGCGACAATGACGGGCCGAAGCTCAAGGGCCAGATGCTGATCTATCCCGCCACTGACTTTCGCATGGACCATCCCTCGCACAGCGAACCGGAAACCAGTTGCCTGCTGACGCACAACGTCATCCGCTGGTTTGCCGATCACTATCTCACCAGCGCTGAGGACATCGACAATTGGCGGGCCTCGCCGGCGCGCGTCAATGATCTGCAGGGCCTGCCGCCGGCCTATGTGCTGATTGCCGGTGCCGATCCGTTGCGCGACGAAGGCGATGACTATGCCAGGCGACTTGCCGAAGCAGGTGTGGCCGTGAAACTCAAGCACTATCCCGGTCAATTCCACGGCTTCATCACAATGGGCAAAATTTTGCCGAAGGCAAATGACGCACTGCATGACATTGGCGGATGGCTGAAAGGCCTGTGAGCGGTATGATGAATGTCGCTCAGATCAGCCCGTCCTGCGCCGGGAGAGCCTGCCGATGATGGAGACCATGATGGCGGACAAGCTCAGGATCGGATTCGTTCTGTTTCCGAACGTCACCCAACTCGATTTCACCGGGCCGTTGCAGGTGCTGTCGCGCGTTCCGGGCGCGGAAGTGCATCTGCTGTGGAAACGCATCGAGCCGCTGACCAGCGATACCGTGCTGACCTTCCTGCCGACCACGACATTCGCCGCGTGTCCGCAACTCGATGTCATCTGCGTACCCGGTGGCGCCGGTGCCGACGATGCGATGCTCGATGAGGAGACGATCGCCTTTCTGCAACAGCAGGCCCACGCAGCCCGCTATGTGACCTCCGTTTGCACAGGCGCACTTGTGCTGGGCGCGGCAGGCCTCTTGAAGGGGTACCGCGCAGCGACGCACTGGTCGGCGCGGCCGTTTCTGGCGCAATTCGGCGCGATCCTCGACACCTCGCGCGTATGCGTGGATCGTAACCGCGTCACAGGCGGTGGCGTCACGGCCGGCATCGATTTCGCGTTGACGCTGGTGTCGATCATGTCCGATCGCAAGACTGCCGAGATGATCCAGCTCGGCATCGAGTATAATCCGGCGCCGCCCTTCAACGCCGGATCGCCTGACACGGCACCGGCCGATGTCGTCGCTGCCGTGACCGAACGTGCCGGCGGATGGAAACAGCGCGAGGCCAAGGCGAAGCGGGCTGCGGAACGGCTGGGTGCATGATCGATCACGTACCTTGACGAACCTCTTGGCCAACAAAAAGCCGCGCATGTCGCCATGCGCGGCTTTCTCGAAATCGAAGAGTTCGGTTACGATCCGGGCGTCCAGGCCTGATAGTCGCCGGTGGCTTTCGGGCGGCGGCCGGAGGCCAGCGTCGAGCCTGCCGGGCGATAGGCCTCTGGCGTTCCCGTCAGGTTCGGCTGATGCGGCTTCTGCCACTCGCGCGGCTGGTAGGAGGTCTCGCTCGGCACTTCGTCGGTAGTGTGGTGAATCCAGCCATGCCAGCCGGTCGGGATTCGGCTCGCCTCGGCGTAGCCGTTATAGGTGACCCAGCGGCGCTCGAAACCGAGCGTCGGATCGATCTTGCCGCCCTTGGTGCGATAATATCGGTTACCCTGGTCGTCCGTGCCTACCAACTCGCCGTATCGGCTGGTCCAGAGGTCGGTCCCGAAAGTCGAGCCGCTCCACCAGGTGAAGAATTTCAGCAGAAAATTTTTCATATCTTAAGCCGTCCAGGAATTGGTGCGCCCGTTGATGCCACCCGGGCTTCCAAAAGTCCAGTTGCCACCGCGATGTCGCCTCCCGCGCAACTGTTCGTGACAGCCACCGTCGTCGCATCGGCAGTTACGACCTAAGTGGCAGGCAATGCAGGGTTTTGTTCATCTCGCATACAGTGGCACACCTGCACATAGCCGGAGACGCGACGGAACCTGGCTCGTGCGAGACTGTTGGCAACCCATCCAGATAGGAGACGACGATGACTGGTCTGAAAATTCTGAGTGTTGCGGCATTGGCGGCCATCGCCATCCCGAGCATGGCGACACCGAGCTTCGCGATCGATAAGCGCGTGGTGATTGGTGGTGGCGGTGGTGGTGGCGACGTTCATATGGGCGGCGGCGGACCGCGCTTTGGCGGTGGCGGCGGTGGTTGGCACGGAGGCGGTCCCCGCTTCGGTGGCGG
>SDZE01000546.1 GCA_004173095.1 Bradyrhizobiaceae bacterium | reverse complement strand
CATGCAATCCCGCAGAGCGGGGAACGTTCCGAACGCGTTACAGAATGGTAAGAAAGCCTGTTTTGTAAGCAATATCGAAACAACGCCTGCCCGGCTGATTACTCTGCTGCCGTGATCGCATTGCTGGGCGTCGGCCGGTCGGTGATCTGCTGGCCGAACAGGCTGCCGACCAGTTCGACCATCACCCGCGCGGTCCGGCCGCGCTCGTCGAGAAATGGATTGAGCTCGACCACATCGACCGAACAGACCAGGCCGCTGTCATGCAGCAACTCCATGATGAGATGCGCCTCGCGATAGCTCGCGCCGCCCTGCACCAGGGTGCCGACACCGGGCGCGGTGACCGGATCCAGGAAATCCACATCCAGCGAGACATGCAGCACGCCGTTGTGCGCCTTGACGCGATCGATGACACGGCGGATCAGCACGCTGACGCCGAACTCGTCGATCTGGCGCATGTCGATCAGCGACACCTTGCGCTCTTTCACTAATGCCTTTTCGAGCTTGTCGATGGAGCGGATACCGAACAGATCGAGCCGATCGGGCGTGATCGATGCGCGCGGCTCGTGGCCGAGCAAGCCATCGAGGCCGGGCTCGCCGCACAAAAACGCCGCCGACATGCCGTGCATGTTGCCGGTGACGGTGGTCTGCGGCGTATTGTAGTCGGCGTGCGCATCGAGCCACAGCACGAACAATTCGCGTCCCTGCTCCTGGCAGTACCGCGCGACGCCGTTCACCGATCCCATCGACAGGCTGTGATCGCCACCGATGAAAATGGGCAACGTCCCCGTGCGCGCAATCTCATAGGCGCGCGCGCTGAGTGTCTGCACCCAGCCCTGGATCTCGCGGTAATATTTGGCGTGCACCGGCGGTGCATCATCGTTCGGCGGCCGCTGCGCTGAATGCAGGTTGCCGTGATCCTCGACGGCAAAGCCAAGTTCTTCCAGCAGTGGCTTCAATCCCGCCGTCCGCATCGCATCCGGGCCCATCAGAGTCCCAAGCTGAGATGCGCCGATCTCAACGGGGACACCGAGCAGCGTAATGTGGTCCGGACGTTTGCGCTGATCCATTGATCGCTCCCTCACATCGCCATGACGTTTTCACGAAACGGGCGAAACCGTGTAATTAATGTCGAAAATGTGCCTTCTGCAGTGCAACGCAATCGATCCATCCTCGTTGTAATGCGCGTTTCCATCCAGAATTTTGACCAGACGGGGCATACGTGAACAAAGCTGTTGAAGAAGGTCTTCCTTATCCGCTCGGCGCGCATTGGGACGGCAATGGCACCAATTTCGCCCTGTTTTCGGCGAATGCGACCAAGGTCGAGGTCTGCCTGTTCGATGGCGACAAGGAAACCCGGGTCGAACTGCCGGAATACACGGACGAGATCTTCCACGGCTATCTACCCGATATCGGTCCCGGCCAGTTCTACGGCTACCGCGTTCACGGTCCGTATGAGCCTGAAAAGGGTCACCGCTTCAATCCGAACAAACTGCTGCTCGATCCCTATGCGCGCGCCCATGCGGGCACGCTGACATGGGATCCGGCCGTGTTCGGCTACAAGATGGAGACCGGCGACGATCTGACATTCGACGAGCGCGACTCCGCACCCTTCATGCCGAAATGCGTGGTGGTCGATCGCGACTTCGACTGGACCGGTGAAGCCGGCCGCCAGCCGGTGCCATGGGATCGCACCATCGTCTACGAGACTCACGTGAAAGGCTTTACCAAGCTCCATCCGGACGTGCCGGAGAAGCTGCGCGGCACCTATGCCGGCTTCGGCAGCAAACCCGTGGTGGACTATCTGTGCGATCTCGGGATCACCTCGGTCGAACTGCTGCCGGTGCACACCTTCATCAACGACGACTATCTGTTGAAGAAGAAGCTGGTCAATTACTGGGGCTACAACACCATCGGATTCTTTGCGCCGGATCCGCGCTACGCATCCGACGTGCCGAACTCGCTGCGCGAGTTCAAGGAGATGGTGGCGGCGCTGCATGCGGGCGGGCTCGAGGTCATCCTCGACGTCGTCTATAACCATACGGCCGAAGGCAACGAACTGGGCCCCACTTTGTCCTTCAAGGGCATCGACAATGCCAGCTACTACCGGCTGATGCCGGACAAGCCGCGCTATTACATCAACGACACCGGCACCGGCAACACCGTCAACCTCTCCCATGCCAATGTCATTCGCATGGTCACGGACAGCCTGCGTTACTGGGTCCGGGAGATGCACATCGATGGCTTCCGCTTCGATCTCGGGACCATTCTGGCGCGCGAAGTCTCGGGCTTCACCGAGCAGAGCGGTTTCCTCAAGGCCGTCAACCAGGATCCGCTTTTGACCACCGTGAAGATGATTGCCGAGCCATGGGACATCGGCCCCGGCGGCTATCAGGTCGGCGGCTTCCCCCCTGGCTGGGCGGAATGGAACGACAAGTTTCGTGACACGACGCGCGACTTCTGGCGCGGCGAAGCGCCTGTCGCTGATCTGGCGCCGCGCCTTGCAGCGTCCGGCGACATGTTCAATCATCAGGGTCGGCGCGCATGGGCGAGCGTCAATTTCATCACCGCCCATGACGGCTTCACGCTGAATGATAATTTCAGCTACAACGAGAAGCACAACGAGGCGAATGGCGAGGACAACAAGGACGGTCACTCGCATAACCGCTCGTGGAATTGTGGCGTCGAAGGCCCGACGGACGACAAGGACATCATCGCACTGCGCGAGCGTCAGAAGCGCAATATGCTGGCGACGCTGCTGTTCGCGCAGGGCACGCCCATGATGCTCGGCGGTGACGAATTCGGCCGCACCCAAAAGGGCAACAACAACGCCTATTGCCAGGACAGCGAGATTTCCTGGTTCGACTGGAAATGGACCGAAGAAGGCAAGGACCTGCACGCGTTCACCAAGCGGCTGATCAAGCTGCTCGGCGATTGCTCGGTGCTGCGCCGCTCGCGCTTCCTCACCGGCGAACACGATCCCCAACTCGATGTCCGTGACGTCACCTGGATCAACGCCAATGGCGGCCCGATGCAGGACGAGCATTGGCAGGACGGCAACGTCAAATGCTTCGGCATGCTGCTCGACGGCCGCGCGCAGAAGACCGGTATCCGCAGGCAGGCCGTTGATGAAACCATGCTGCTGATCTTCAACGGCTTCGAAGGTCTGGTAGATTTCACCATGCCGGAAGCCTTTGGCGGCAAAGGCTGGGAGTTGCTGGTCGACACCAACATCCCCGATGCCCCCGCGGGCCAAACCTTCCCGTTCGGCGACATGTATCAGGTGACCGGTCGCTCCCTGCTGTTGCTGACGCTGCAGAAATAACGCTTAGGCAGCGGTCCCCCAGGGCACCGCTGCCTACAATTCCTGCACTTGCATGCGTTTTGCATAGGAACGAAGGTCCGGGACAATGCTTGTCTCGGGATGTTCTATCGGCATGTCACGTAGCCAGGGGGAGACATCTGGTGCAGATTCGCGCGGGTTACGAAATCGCATTCGAATTCAGCAACGACACCGCAGTGGTTCTGATGCTGAGCATCTATCCCGACCGCGAAAAGGACTTGCTCACTCCGCATGAAATCAAGCTGTCCCCCGATCTGCCGATCCATGATTATCGCGACATCTACGGCAACACATGTACGCGCTTTGTCGCGCCGGCCGGGCCGCTCTCCATCTCCAATTCGTTCCTGATCTCGGACAGTGGCGAGCCGGAACCGGCGCCACCGCCGGGCAAGCTGTTGCCTGTCGGCGATCTGCCCGACGATGTCCTGATCTATCTGCTTGGCAGCCGGTATTGCGACACGCAGAAGCTGTTCGACCTGGCTGTGGCGCAGTTCAACGGTATCGAGGACGGCGCCAAGCTGGTGCAGGCCATCGTCGATTACGTGCACCATCGGATCACGTTCGGCTATCAGCACGCGCGTAACGACCGCACCGGGTTCGATGCGCATGAAGAGCAAGTCGGCGTGTGCCGCGACTTCGCGCATCTGGCGGTGACGCTGTGCCGCTGCATGAATATCCCGGCCCGCTACTGCACGGGCTATCTCGGCGATATCGGCGTCCCCGTCGATCCCGCGCCAATGGATTTCAGCGCATGGTTCGAGGTCTACCTGCTCGGCGAATGGTACACGTTCGACGCACGCCATAACCAGCCGCGGATCGGTCGTATCGTCATGGCACGCGGACGCGATGCGGCCGACGTCGCCATCTCCACCGCGTTCGGCCGGCCGACATTGACGGGCTTCGTCGTCGTCACCGACGAAGTCGCCGATGGAACGGTTTCCGCCCAGCGCGTGGCCTGACTCAGATCCGCGACGGGCTGAGAGTCCAGGCCAGCACCACGACGCCGATCGTGAGCAGGCCTGAGATCGCGCCCGCCACTGGAAGAATAATGGCGAGCACAGCCGTCGCTGCCCAACCGATCGACGAGAACGCCTCGGCAAAGGTCGCGATGCGCGACGATGTCTGCCGCCGTCGAAACTGGCTGCGTCTGGCCTGTACGCGGTACCACAGCTGAATGCATGTCGCCGA
>SDZE01000268.1 GCA_004173095.1 Bradyrhizobiaceae bacterium | reverse complement strand
GATGGTCAACGCTATGACCGTAGTGGCCCCTCACCCGCTTGCGGGGGAGGGGGCACTACGGTCATAGCGTTGACCATCGATTACTCATCCCGCGGCTTGATATCGCGCTTGCCTTTGTAGCCGCGTTTGGCCGGCTTCGGCGGGCCGCCAAACATCGCCTTGGCCTCTTTGCGCGCGCGTGTTTCCTCGGACCCCGAACGCTGCACGACGACGCGGCGGCCCTTGCGATCCTCCACCGTCGAACGCTTCATGACCGGCTTCTTGACGATCACCGGATCCAGATCGATATCGCCCTTGCTCGGCAACTGGCGGCCGAAATCGGCGCCGGCGGCTTCAGCGATCTTCTCGCCGAGCTGTTCGCGCAGCACCCGCGTCTTCACCTCGTCGACCTCGCCCTCTTCCAGCTCACCGAGCTGGAACGGGCCGTAGGAGATGCGGATCAGGCGGTTCACTTCGAGGCCGAGATGCGCGCAGATGTTACGCACTTCGCGGTTCTTGCCTTCGCGGATCGCGAAGACCAGCCAGACATTGGCGCCCTGGTCGCGCTCCACCGTCGCATCGATGGCACCATATTTGACGCCATCGACCTCGACGCCGTTCTTGAGCTCGTCGAGCTGTGCCTGGGTGACACTGCCATGGGCGCGCACACGATAACGACGCAGCCAACCGGTGTCCGGCAGCTCCAGCGTGCGCGCGAGACCGCCGTCATTGGTGAGCAGCAGCAAGCCTTCGGTATTGAAGTCGAGCCGACCGATCGAGATCAGGCGTGGCAGGTCTTCCGGCAGATGATCGAACACCGTCGGCCGGCCTTCCGGATCGGCGTGGGTCGTCATCAGGCCGCGCGGCTTGTGATACATGAACAGCCGCGTGCGTTCGCGCGCCGGCAAAGGCTTGCCGTCCACCGTGATGACGTCATTCGCGGTGACATCGAGCGCCGGCGAATTGATCACGCGGCCGTTCACAGACACGCGGCCTTCCGTCACCCATTCCTCGGCGTCGCGGCGCGAGCACAGGCCGGCACGCGCGACGACCTTGGCGACGCGCTCGCCGCCCTTCTTCTCAGCGGGCTTGCGCGGCGCCTTTTTGGCATCGGGATCGCGCGGCCGATATTCGCCGCGGCCGCCGAAAGCGGGGCGCTGCCGGAAGATCTGGCTGTCGTCTTCATTCTCGCGACGCGGACGATCGTCCGGCTCGCCGTCGCGCCCACGGCGCGGTTGCTCCTGCCAATCCGAGCGGCCACGCGGCTCGCGCGAACGCTCGAATTGCGGCGGGCGGTCCTCGCGTGCACGGTCGAAACGCGGACGCTCGCCATCACTGCGCTCGGGGCGGTCCTGACGCGGACGATCGAAGCGCGGTTTATCGAAACCCGGCTTGTCGAACTTGGGCCTATCGAATTTGGGCCTGTCGAATTTTCGCTCGCCGTCGCGCGCGGCACGGGCGGGGCGGCTGCCGCGATCGTCGCTGCCTTCGCGCTTCTGCCACGGCTTGTCGTCGCTGCGATCGGGACCGCGCTCGAAATCGCGGTCGCTGCGCCCGCCAAAACTCTTGCGCGGGCCGCCGCGATCCGGCGCACCACGGGAGAATTTCTTGTCGCCGAACGGACGATCGCCCTGCGGACGGTCACCGCGCGGCGCGTAGGCGCGCTTCTCACCATCACCATCGCGCGGCTTGCGATCACCGAACGGACGGTCGCCGCGCGGACGATCACCGTCACGCGGCGGGCGCGGGCTGTAAGGACGATCACCCTGCGGGCGGTCGCCACGCGGAGCATAGCTACGCTTCTCGCCGCCGCCGTCTCGGGCTGCATACGGTTTCTTGTCGCCAAACGGCCGGTCGCCACGCGGCCGATCGCCGTCGCGCGACGGACGTGGGCTATACGGACGATCACCCTGCGGACGATCACCGCGCGGTGCATAGCTGCGCTTCTCGCCACCGCCATCACGCGCGGCATACGGCTTCTTGTCGCCGAACTTCTTGTCGGAGAAACGTGCCGCCGGACGCGCATCGTCGCGGTCGCGGCGCGGCGGGCGATCACCGAACTCCTTGCGCGGACCACGCGCCGGCCGATCGCCATCGCTGCGGGCCGGGCGTTCATCGCGGTTGAAGCGCGGACGTGAGGCGTCACCGCGCGGCGCGCCGTCGCGTTTGCCGGCGAATGGTCGCTTGTCGCCATCGCCGTCCCGCGGCGGACGCGGCGTATAGCTGCCGTCGCGCTTGGCGAATTTCTTGTCCGGTCCACGCGCAGCGCCGGAACGGCCGCCCTTGGCGGGATCTTTTTTGAAGGGGCCTTTGCCGCCGGGCGGCCGGCCGCGCGACGGGCCGTTGTTTTTATCGTTATCGCGGGGCATGAAAGGTCTCGCTGCAGCGGAAGCTGAATGGGGTTGAGCGGCGCGGATGGGTTTGCGGTCGACAATGCGCGCTCATCGGGCGCAAATATCACGCGAAACTGGAATCCTCTGTGCTGAAGGCCTCTCCGTAGCAGAGTTTTGCGCAGGAAACGAGCTTTTGACCGCCCCTTCTTTCATGGATTTGGCTCTGAAAGCCGCCCAAACCGCTGCGCAGGCCGGCGAAGTGCCGATCGGCTGCGTTATCGTCAGGGAGGGCGAGGTGATCGCCAGCGCCGGCAACCGCACGCTGACCGAGCGCGATCCGACCGGACACGCCGAAATCCTGGCGATCCGGCAGGCGGCTGCCCGTCTCGGCAGCGAGCGGCTGGTGGACTGCGATCTCTATGTCACGCTGGAGCCCTGCACCATGTGCGCCGGCGCGATATCGCTGGCCCGCATCCGCCGGCTCTATTACGGCACGGCGGATCCAAAAGGCGGCGGCGTGGAGTCGGGGGTGCGGTTTTTTAGCAGCCCGACCTGCCACCATGCTCCAGAGGTCTATTCAGCGCTGGGCGAAACGCAATCCGCCGAACTGCTGAGGCAATTCTTTCGCGCGCGACGCTGAGCCTGCGAATACCGCGGATGCGGCAACCGGAATTCGCACCACTTCATGGCCATCCTCGCGGACCAGACACACGACCCGTTCACAGGCCGGCATGGCCGCCGGTTCGCTGGCCAGGCGCGTGGCGAGCTGAAAGGCGCACATCAGGGCGTCGGCTTCCCGCTCATAAGCGCCACCGACGTGGTCGCGGGTGGTCAAACCATTTTTGATATCAAAATAATAATGCGGCATTGGAAACCTCTGCCGGACCAATACCTCGCACAACCAATGGTTCCGTTATATCCTCAATTTCTACTTTTGCTTGTTTTTTGTTCACGGGCGACGGCCTGCCAGCCGATGTCCCTTCGGCAGAAGCCTTCCGGCCAGTTGATCAGCCCGATCGCCTCATAGGCCCGGCGCTGGGCTTCCGCGACCGTCTTCGCCGTGGCGGTGACATTGAGGACGCGCCCGCCATTGGCCAGAATCCAGTCCCCCGAGGCGGTGGTGCCGGCGTGAAACACCTCGACACCCTCGATCTGTTCGGCGCGTTCGAGGCCTGCGATCCGCGTCCCCTTGTCATAGGCGCCGGGATAACCCTTGGCCGCCATCACCACGGTCAACGCCGGATCCGGAAACCAGCGCAGATCGAAATTCTTCAGCTGCCCGTCTGCGGATGCGATGAGAGCCGGCAGCAGATCCGACATCAGGCGCATCATCAGCACCTGGGTTTCCGGATCGCCAAACCGCGCATTGTATTCGATCAGCTTGGGGCCTTCGTCGGTGATCATCAGGCCGGCGAACAGCACGCCCTTATATGGGCACCCCATTTCCTTCATCGCCTTCAGCGTCGGCAGGATGATCTCGGTCATGGTGCGCGCCTGAATCGCATCGGTGAACACCGGCGCCGGCGAATAGGCGCCCATTCCGCCGGTATTCGGCCCCTTGTCGCCGTCATAGGCGCGCTTGTGATCCTGCGCGGCGACCAGCGGCAGCGCGTTCTCGCCGTCGCACAGCACGAAGAACGAGGCTTCCTCGCCGACCATGAAGTCCTCGACCACGGCCTCTGCGCCAGCCGCGCCAAAACCGCCGCCGAGCATCATGTCGATGGCCTCCTCCGCTTCCTGCAGCGTCATGGCGACGATCACGCCTTTGCCGGCGGCCAACCCGTCGGCCTTGATCACGATCGGCGCGCCCTGGGCGCGGATATAGGCCTTGGCCCTGTCCGCATCGCTGAAGCGCTCATAGGTTGCCGTCGGGATATTGTTGGCCTTGCAGATGTCCTTGGTGAATCCCTTGGAGCCTTCGAGCCGGGCTGCGGCCTTGCTCGGCCCGAAGGCCTTGATACCGGCCGCAGCGAGGTCGTCCACTATCCCGGCAGCGAGCGGCGCTTCCGGGCCGACCACGACGAAATCGATCTTGTTGTCGCGGCAGAATGTGATCACGCGGGCATGGTCGGCGACATCCAGCGCCACGCATTCCGCCTCTTTGGCGATCCCGGCATTGCCGGGCGAGCACCATAATTTGGTCAGCAGCGGCGATGCCGCCAGCTTCCACGCCAGCGCGTGCTCGCGGCCACCGGAACCGATGAGGAGAATGTTCATGGGATGATTG
>SDZE01000551.1 GCA_004173095.1 Bradyrhizobiaceae bacterium | reverse complement strand
CCGCGGAAGCGCTGGTGCAGATCGATCATCAGATCGACTTCGAGCCCGTCCGAGAACATCGCGCGCTTCTTGCGCGGATCTTCGCCGCGCATGGCGTACCAGGCGATGACTTCCTCGCCGGCGGCGACAGGCTCCTTGCTGTCCATGCGCATGCCCGTCCATTTCGAGGCCCAGGCCGGCGCATCGCGCAAAAACTGGGTCATACCGAATGTATCGGGCAGGATGATCAGCAGCTCTCCGTCATAGACTTCCTGCCATTTGGCCAGCACGTCATATTGCGCGGTCTTCAGCACCTCGTCGCTATCGGCGAGGCAACCGAACACCATGGGCAATTCGTGTGAATTGGTGCCAATGGCCTCGAACGAATGCTTGAAGGCGAGCAGGGCATTGGAGGTGCCGACAAAGCTGCGGCCGAGCTCGTTGGCCATCGCATCGGTCACCCACTCCTGCCAAAGGAATCCATGGCGGCGGCGGGTGCCGAATTCCGCCAGCCGCATGTCCGGATAGGATTTCAGCTTCTTGATCTTGTTCCAGATCTTGGTCTTGGTCTGGGCGTAGAGAATGTCGAGCTCGAACTTGTCGAGCGACGCCATTGCGATGCGCGATCGCAGCTCGCTGACGATGGCCAGCGCGTAGATTTCCCACATCGTCACTGCAGCCCAGTCGCCCTCGAAGGTGAGGACATACTGGCCATCGACGGTCTCAAGCTTGTAGTCGGGCAGACGGAACGTGCGCAGATACTCGATATATTCCGGACGGAAGATGTCGCGGCGGCCGTAGAAGCGGTTGCCGGCGAGCCAGATCAACTCGTTCTCGCGGAACGTGAGTGTGCGGGCGTGATCAAGCTGAGCGCGCAGCACCGCCTCGGGAATGATCTCGGCAAGCCGAACGGTCTTGGTGCGGTTGATCAGGCTGAAGGTGACCGGCACCTTCGGATAAAGCATCCAGATGAACTGGTGCATCAGGAACTTGTAGAAATCCGTGTCCAGAAGCGACCTGATGATCGGGTCGAGCCGATAATTGTGATTATGCACCCGGGTGGCGAAATCCATCATGGCAGCGCCACTCCCCAAAACATGCCCGACGCCGGCATTTGTCCCCGAGCGGCCGTGCCGCGCCTCGATGTCGCCTATGCGACCAATACGTAAATTGGCGTATCCGTGGGTCGAAAGGATGTCAACGCAATGGCTGAATCTGCAATCAACGAATTTGCGCGCGCGGCCGCAGCCGCCGCATCAGACGCGTGGGTCACGATGTCCGCGCGATCGAGCCTGCACCGCCACGGCGGATCGCGCCCGGCAGCGCCACCCGCAGGCCGCGGCGCCAATGATCAAAACTTCAGCGATGTGCTACGCTGGTTGCCGCTTCCGTAATCTTGACAATAATCGGGGCGGGCCAGACTATTTGTATACGAACTAAATTCGGCTCTCGGGCGTGACTTTGTAGCTGCGATGGTGACACACGCAGAGGCGCGTCAGCTGACGAGACCGCGGCGACATCACAGTCATATCCGCATGTGCGGATCACAACGGGAGTTCGATCATGATCTCGGCTCGTACACTCGGTTTCGTCGCCGCAGCCGGCGCATGGGCGCTGACTTTGGGGCACGGCGCGCAGGCGCAGGACACGATCAAAATCGGCGAACTGAACAGCTACAAAACCCAGACCGCTTTCCTTGATCCCTACAAGAAGGGGTGGGAGCTGGCGATCGAGGAGATCAATGCCAAGGGTGGCGTGCTTGGCAAGAAGCTCGAAGTGATCTCGCGCGATGACGGCTCGTCACCCGGCGACGCGGTGCGTGTTGCCGAAGAACTGGTGACGCGCGAGGGCGTCAATATCCTGGCCGGCACGTTCCTGTCGAACACCGGTCTCGCGGTGACGGAATTTGCCGGCAAGAAGAAGGTTTTCTTCCTCGCCGCCGAGCCATTGACCGACAAGATCACCTGGCAGAACGGCAATCGCTATACGTTCCGGCTGCGGGCCACGACCTATATGCAGGTGGCGATGCTCGTGCCCGAGGCGCTGGCCGCGAAGAAGAAGCGCTGGGCGCTCGTCTATCCCAACTACGAATACGGCCAGGCTGCGGCCGCAACGTTCAAGGAGATGATGAAGGCCAAGCAGCCGGACATCGAATTCGTCACCGAGCAGGCGCCGCCGCTCGGCAAGGTCGATGCCGGTGCCGTCGTGCAGGCGATCGACGATGCCAAGCCGGATGCGATCTTCAACGTGCTGTTCGGCGCGGACTTCGCCAAGCTGGTGCGCGAAGGCGGCACGCGCGGCGTGTTCAAGGATCGCACGGTGGTGAGCGTGTTGTCTGGCGAGCCGGAATATCTCGACCCGGTCAAGGAGGAAGCGCCGGTCGGCTGGATCGTCACCGGCTATCCCTGGGACAAGATCAAGATCCCTGAACATCAGGCGTTCCTGGCCGCTTACCAGAAGAAGTACAACGACTATCCGCGCCTCGGATCGATCGTCGGCTATGCCACTATGAAGTCGCTCGCCGCTGGCATCGCCAAGGCCGGTTCGACCGATACCGAAAAGCTGATTACAGCCTTCCGTGGTCTCGCCGTCGATGGTCCGTTCGGTCCGTTCACCTATCGCGCCAGTGATCATCAGGCGACGGCCGGTGCCTTCGTCGGCAAGATCGCGCTGGAAAACGGCAAGGGGACCATGACCGACATCAAATATGTCGATGGCGCCTCCGTGCTGCCGAGCGATGACGAAGTGAAGAAGCTTCGTCCGGCTGCTGAATAAGCACCAGCCCGTAGCAGCAAGCTTGCTCTCCCCGCACAATGCGCGCGGGGAGAGGCGAGGATCCCATGAATCTCAACGCGTTCGTTTTCCAGGCCGTTAACGGTCTGTCGTCGGCATCGGGATTGTTCCTGGTCGCCGTCGGCCTGTCGCTGATCTTCGGCGTCACCCGGATCGTCAATATCGCCCACGGCTCCCTCTATATGCTGGGAACCTATATCGCCTACAGCGTCGCGACCAAGATCGGCGGCGCGCTGGGCTTCTGGGGCGGTATCGTACTGACCGCCATTCTGGTTGGCATTCTCGGCGCGATCATCGAAGTGCTGTTGCTGCGGCGGATTTACCGCGCGCCCGAACTGTTCCAACTGCTCGCGACCTTTGCGCTGGTGCTGGTGTTCAACGATGCCGCGTTGTGGATCTGGGGACCGGAAGATCTGCTTGGCCCGCGCGCGCCCGGCCTAACGGGATCCATCGAACTGCTCGGCCGCCGATTGCCGACCTATGACATCTTCCTGATCGTCGTCGGTCCCGCCGTTCTGTTGGCGCTTCACATGGCGCTGTCGAAAACGCGCTTTGGCCGGCTGATGCGCGCGGCCACGCAGGATCGTGAAATGGTCGGCGCGCTCGGCGTCAATCAGGCGATGCTGTTCACCGGCGTGTTTGCGCTCGGTGCGATGCTGGCCGGTCTCGGCGGGGCGCTGCAGATTGCCCGCGAGCCGGCGACGTTGACGACGGACCTCAACGTCATCGGCGACGCCTTCGTGGTGGTCGTGGTTGGCGGCATGGGATCGATCACGGGGGCCTATGTCGCCGCAGTGATCATCGCCGAAGTGGAGGCGCTTTGCATCGCGCTGGGCATCGTCGATTTCGGCCTGTTCACCGTCAACTTCTCCAAGATGACGCTGGTCGCCGAATTCCTGGTGATGGCGATCGTGCTGATCACGCGCCCATACGGATTGTTGGGCCGCGAACAGGGCGCGGTGCGCAGCGTCGCCGAGCCCGAGGAGCCGTTGCGTCCGGCGACGACGGCGACCAAGATCGGCGGTCTCATCGTGTTGTTTGTGCTGATCGCCATGCCGCTGATTGCGCAAAGTTCGCCCTATACTCTGGTGCTCGGCATCGACGTGCTGATCGCCATTCTGTTCGCGACCAGCCTGCATTTCATCATGGGACCCGGTGGCATGCATTCGTTCGGCCATGCCGCCTATTTCGGCCTCGGCGCCTATGGTGCGGCCCTGCTTGTGAAGTGGTTCGCGGCACCGATGGGCGTGGCACTGGCGGCGGCGCCGCTGGTGGCGCTGATGGGCGCGTTGCTGTTCGGCTGGTTCGCCGTGCGATTGTCGGGGGTCTATCTGGCGATGTTAACGCTGGCCTTCGCGCAGATCGTCTGGGCGGCCGTGTTCCAGTGGGAGACGCTGACCGGCGGCTCCAATGGCGTGCTCGGTGTGTGGCCGTCAGCGCCATTCGAGAGCCGTCCGGCGTTCTACTATCTCACGCTCGCGCTGGCCGCCCTCGGCGTGTTCCTGATCCGGCGATTCCTGTTCGCGCCGTTCGGCTATGCCATGCGGGCAGGGCGCGACTCACCCTTGCGCGCCGAAGCCATCGGCCTCGACGTCAAGCGCATCCATTGGTTGGCCTTCGCGATCGCCGGATGCATCTGCGGCGTCGCCGGCGGTCTGTTCGCATTCGCCAAGGGATCGATCTCGCCGGAGACCATTGCCGTCAGTCGTTCCATCGATGGTCTGGTGATGGTGCTGCTCGGCGGCTTGCAGACTCTGTCGGGGCCGATCGTCGGCGCATCGGTGTTTGCGGTGCTTCAGGACAG
>SDZE01000287.1 GCA_004173095.1 Bradyrhizobiaceae bacterium | reverse complement strand
AAGGCCAAGGAAAGCGGCCGCGAGATCCGGGTCGGCCGCTTCCCGTTCGTCGCCAACGGCAAGGCCATCGCCATGGGCGAGGACCAGGGCATGGCCAAGGTGATCTTCGACAAGAAGACCGGCCAACTGCTCGGCGCCCATCTGGTCGGCGCCGAGGTGACCGAGCTGATCCAGGGCTTCGTCGTCGCGATGAACCTCGAAACCACCGAGGAAGAGCTGTTCCACACCATCTTCCCGCATCCGACCATCTCGGAAACGATGAAAGAGGCGGTGCTGGACGCCTATGGACAGGCGCTCAACGCCTAATCCCAAATGAACGCAGCGAGGCAAAGTCCCGCTGCGTTCATCAGATGGTTGCTTCGGTGCAACTTGTGTTGCGTGCCTGCAACAGTTCCCGCGTAATCGCAGCTGTCAAGCCTTGCATCGCGGAACCGCCGCTATTTGGCCACACGCCTTCGTGAGATCATGACCCGTCAGCCAGAAGGCGGGCGCGCTCAGATCTGCGGGATGTCAAAGGGACTATCCCGGATCCCTGAAGCGGCCAGACACCAGGTTCGCGATGAACATCGGGACGACCGTTAAGCTGCAATTGCAAAGTCGCCGCCAGGCGACCGGATGGCCTTCGCCATGGGCGGCCCGGCGTTTGGCACGCCGTCAAATCTTCAAAAAGACTCCGTTTGTCGCCGGTTTGCACTCAGTCAGCCGTGATGTGGTCAAAGACATCGCCGAAGTTGAAACCATCCCGTTGCTGCAAACGACATTGCCCGACCAGGACTTCCCTCAGGGCTTCGCCGCTGCGGGTCGCGCGATCATGGAGAGACCGACGGCCGTGACCCTCACATTCCCCCAGGGCGTCCTGCATTTTGCCGACAAGCGGTTTGCCGCGTCGGTTGATGTGGTCGCAGGGATGGAGACAGAAGCCGTCAACGCGTCGTTCACTCTAAGCCCGAATGCCGCCAGGCGTTCTAACGGAAATTTGACCCCCAAACGTTGGGATACAGACACGTCCGAAATGGCCGCCAGCACGACCAAATCGCGGTCTGAAGTTCTCATGACCTTCGACGGACTTCATCAGTTTGCCAATGCGGGCGCCTGCCTTTCGGGCGGCGACCTCGAGAACCATCGTTATGCGGATGTTTAAGCGTCTCGTTTTCATCGTGTTGGCCTGGAGCGCTGCTGTCGTGGCTGGCCCCGCGCTTGCCTTTGACGGCTCGCCAGTCGGCGGCGGCGATGTCGCGCCCTCGATGGTCCCCGCCATCCCCGGAACCTCGGCACCGACCGCCAGGAAGCCGGCCGCGAAAACTGAGAACTCGCTTACGGCGTTGCAATACGCGGCGGAAGGCGGGCATCCCATCGCGCAGTGGAAGCTCGGACGGATGTATGCCGACGGCAACGGCGTCGCTCAGGACGATCTGCGTGCCTTCGAGTATTTCAGTCGCATCGCCAACGCCCATGCCGAGGATTCGCCCTCGGCCCCTCAGGCTGCCATCGTCGCCAATGCGTTCGTCGCGCTGGGGCGTTACTATCTCGACGGCATTCCGAACTCGAAGATCAAGGCCGACGCCGACCGCGCGCGTGAGATGTTCTCCTATGCCGCGTCCTATTTCGGCAATGCCGACGCGCAATATGATCTCGCCCGGCTGTACCTGAAGGGAATCGGTGCGCCGCGCGATGCCAAATACGGCGTGCGCTGGCTTGGCCTCGCCGCGCAGAAGGGCCAGCATCAGGCCCAGGCGCTGCTCGGCCAGATGCTGTTCAATGGCGATCTGCTTCCGCGCCAGATGGCCCGTGGCCTGATGTGGCTGACGCTCGCCCGTGACAATGCAGGTCCGGACGATAGCTGGATCCGCGACAGCTACGCCAAGGCGATCGCCAAAGCTTCCGAAGACGACCGCGCGATGGCGCTGCAGATGCTCGAACACTGGGTGCAGGGCAAGCGCGACTGAGGTCGGTAGGGGTGATGGCCAACGGCCGTTTTCGCCATCAGCCGTCATTGCGAGCGCAGCCAAGCAGTCCAGAGTCGACAAGCACGACCGGGTTGCTCGGGTGCTAGGCGCCCGCCGCCTCGAGATCAAGATCGATCCACACCGGCACGTGGTCTGATGGCTTCTCCCAGGCGCGCACATATTTGTCGATGCCGACATCGATCAGACGATCGCTGGCTTGCGGGGACAGCAGCAGGTGATCGATGCGGATGCCCCAGTTCTTCTGCCAGGCGCCCGCCTGATAATCCCAGAACGTATATTGGCCCGGCTCGTCGGTAACGGCGCGGAGCGCGTCGGTCATGCCGAGGCCGAGCAGGGCCTGGAAGCTTTCCCGGGTCTCGGGCTTGAACAATGCGTCTTCCGTCCAGGCGGCGGGGTTGTGGACGTCGCGCGCCGTCGGGATGACGTTGAAATCGCCGGCCAGAATCAGCGGCTCTTCGGTCTTCAGGCGCTGCGCGGTGAATTCACGCAATCGCTCCATCCAGCGCAGCTTGTAGGGGTATTTCTCCGTTCCGACGGGATTGCCGTTCGGCAGGTAGAGGCAGGCGACGCGGACCACTCCGGATTTCAGCGACACCACGCCTTCGATGAACCGCGCGTGCAGGTCGAGGTCGTCGCCGGCGAGACGAAGGGTCGCCTCGTCCAATGGGTATTTCGATAGTAAAGCGACGCCGTTGAAGGTCTTCTGGCCGTGGGTGACGACGTTATAGCCGAGCGCTTCGATCGGCTCGCGCGGGAAGGCTTCGTCCAGGCATTTGATCTCCTGCAGGCAGACAATATCGGGCTGGCATTTCTGAAGCCAGGTCAGCAGATGATCGAGCCGCTGGCGGACCGAATTGACGTTCCAGGTGGCAATTCTCATCGGTTGGGATTCCGGTAACAAGAATGGCAAAATTGCGTCGGGGTGGCATACCATCCCCAATCGCGTCGTGATACGCTTTAAGCCTAAAGCGCGTGAATGCCGAAACGAATGCAGACGAGCACTGGCCGGCACCCGGGTCCCGATCAGTGACTGTTTCAAGTGATAAAGGCCACATGAATAAGCGCATACTGTTTGCCGTTGTCGTTCTCGCAGGCCTTGTAGCCGCCGGCTATGCCACGCGATCGCAGTGGATGGGGGGCGAAAAAGCCGCCGGACCGCCGCGTGCACGTGTGGTCGCTGTGGAATTGGCCAAGGCCCAGCGCAAGCCGGTGCCGGTGGATGTGGACGCCATCGGGATGGTGACGCCGATGTCATCCGTGGCGCTGAAATCCCGGCTCGAGACCACCATCATGTCGGTGCATTTCGAGGATGGCGCCAAGGTCAAGGAAGGCGAACTGCTGTTCACCCTCGACTCGCGCCAGATCGACGCGCAGATCGAGCAGGCCGAGGGCACCTTGGCCCGCGATCAGGCGCAGCTCGCCGGCGCGGAGCGCGACGTCCGCCGCTTTGCCGATCTGATCGGCAAGGGCGCCACCACCCAGGTCAGTCTCGACAATGCCAGGACCCAGACGGATATTCTGGCCGGCACCATCAAAGCCGACCAGGCGATGCTCGACAATCTGAAGGTCCAGAAGAGTTTCACCATGATCCGGGCGCCGTTCTCGGGCCGGATCAGCGCCGCCAATGTCAAGGTCGGCAACTTCGTGCGCCCAGCAGATACGGCAGCGCTGGCCGTCATCAACCAGATGGCGCCGGTCTATGTCACCTTCACCGTTCCGCAGCGCGTGCTCGCCGATCTGCGCGACGCCATCGCCGCCGACACCACCAAGGTGATCGCGACGATCCCGAACAGCGAGCGGTCGGAGACCGGCAAGGTCGCCATGGTGGAGAACACGGTAGACTCGACCACCGGCATGGTCACCGTGCGCGGCATCATGAACAATGCCAGCGAGGTCCTCTGGCCGGGCATTCTGGTGCAGACCAAGCTGATCGTGCGGGTCGAGGAGGGGGTCGTGGTGCCCACCGTCGCCGTCCAGCGCAGCCAGACCGGCAATTTCGTCTTCGTCGTGAAAGACGGCAAAGCCCAGGTTCAGCCGGTCGAGGTGGACCGGACCTTCCAGGGCCAGTCGGTGATCACCACCGGCCTGTCGGGCAACGAGGATGTGGTGGTGGACGGCCAGCTGCTGCTGACGCAGGGAACGCAGGTCGAAGCCCGCACCCGCAAGGCCGGGGCGTAACGCCATGACGCTGTCGGAGCTCTGTATCCGCCGGCCGGTGATGACGACGCTCATCACCGCCACCATCATTGCGTTCGGCATTTTCGGCTTCCGCCTGCTGCCAGTCTCGGCGCTCCCAAAGGTCGACTTCCCGACCATCGCCGTGACCGCGACGCTGCCCGGCGCCAGTGCCGACACCATGGCGGCATCGGTAGCCGGCGTCATCGAGCGCCAGCTCTCGACCATTGCCGGCATCTCATCGATGTCGTCGTCGTCCTCGCAGGGCACGACCCAGATCATCATTCAGTTCGATCTCAACCGCAGCATCGACGCTGCGGCGCTCGACGTGCAGACCGCGCTCACCATTGCGCAGCGGCGGCTGCCGATCGAGATGACGATCCCGCCGAGCTTCCGCAAAGTGAATCCGGGCGACTTCCCGGTGCTGTTCGTGGCGCTGGG